>JBPCTR010000173.1:0-6717 GCA_051011575.1 Acidimicrobiales bacterium
CGAGGGTTACGGCTGCCTCGGAGGCGTCGAGTTCACGTCGCCGCAACCCGTGTTGATCACCGGCGAATCACGATTCGGACTGGCCGTGCCAGCCGACCAGATCGGGTCGGCATTCGAGGTCGAAATCAGCACGATCGGCGAAACAACCGACATCTCGGTCGTGGCACTCGCTCACGACCGCCTCCACGCCATCGCCACCACCGACGGCGCCACGTATTCGATTCGTATGCGCACGATGATCGGCTCCGAATGGTCCGACTGGTCCGCACCAGTCAGCCACGACCCTTCACTAGGCGTCGAACAACCGACCTGCCGAGGGTTCCACGCCACGAGCACAGACCTGCTCGGAACCTCCGGCGTCGACGTCCTGATCGGTGGACCGGGCGACGACACGATCGCCGGAGCCGAGGGCAACGACATCCTCTGCGGCGGCGACGGACACGACACGATCGATGCCGGCGATGGCGACGACCGCGTCGACGGCGGACGGGGCAACGACACGATCGACGGCGGCCAGGGCCGCGACCGAATCGCCGGCGAACTGGGACACGACACAATCGACGCCGGAGCCGGTCGCGACCGGGTCTCGGGTGGAGCCGGGCACGACACGGTCATCGGCGGCCCGGCCGGCGATGTTCTCATCGGTGGATCCGGACGCGATTTCATTCGGGGGGTCGACGGCAGCGACCGGGTGCGCGGCAGTGGGGGCAACGATCAGATCTTCGGAGGCGGGGGAAACGATCGGCTGCTCGGCGGGCCTGGATCCGACGAGATCGATGGCGGCGCCGGCAATGACCTGTGCCTCTTGGGCGCGACCGTCGAGACCACGCTCGACACCGAGATCCAGGACCGATGCGAACGATGACAACAACCCGCCGCATCGGCGCTCTTCTCGGAATCGTTGCGGCGCTCGTCGCCGCGATGCTCATGATCGCTGATGGTGTCGAAGCCCGAGCAGGCGCGAGCGTCGGCGCAATCGACACATTCAACCGATCTGAGGTAGCCAGCAGCTATCGAACCCACATCGCGGCGAACCAGACGATCAATCACGGATGGTCGGGTTCGGTCGAGGGCTGTCGGGCCGGAAGCGCCAGCTCTGATTACGACGGTGCCACCCTCGAGACCATCAACTGGTTCCGACGGATGAGCGGACTTCCCGCCGTCGTCGAGAACTCGAGCAGTGGTGCGGCGCAGCAGGCGGCGCTGATGATGCACGCCGAATACAACCTTTCGCACTATCCGAGCGCGGACTGGGCCTGCCACCGAGCCTCCGGCGCCGACGCTGCGGGTCTCAGCAACCTCACGCTCGGTATTGCCGGTTCTCGTGGCGTTCTCGGCCAGATCGAAGATCCCGGCGCAGGGAACGCGGCACTCGGCCATCGGCGGTGGCTGCTCTACCCCCGGCTCGCCAGCGTCGGAATCGGCAACACGAGCCGAGCGTCGGCAATAACCGTGATCGGCGACTTCGCTGCCCGCCCGGCCGGCGAGTGGGTTGCGTGGCCCCCGGCGGGATTCGTCCCGGCCGACACCGTCTACGACCGCTGGTCCATCTCTCGCAACGACGGCGCTCAAGCCGACTTCAGAGCCGCGTCGGTGTCGATGACCCAGAACGGGCGCGCTGTGACCGTGCGAATGCTTCCGGTCCAGAACGGCTTCGGCGACAACACACTGGCGTGGGAGCCCATCGGCATCGACCCGAACGCCGCCTCGGACGTGCTCTACACCGTGACGGTCGCCGGGATCGTGGTCGATGGTCGCACCGTGTCACGGAGCTACGAGGTCGTGGCCTTCGATCCCAACTCCACTCCATCGGTCACCCCCCGCAGCGGCTCGACGACCACCGGCGTCGGCGCCGAGTGCAAGGGCCGGGCCGCAACGATCGTGGGAACCAATGGCGACGACGTACTCCACGGAACCTCGGGCCCCGACGTGATCGTGGCGCTCGCCGGCGATGACGTGATCCGGGGCCTCGACGGCGACGACATCATCTGCGCTGGCGAAGGCAACGACGAGGTCTATGGCGATGCCGGAGCGGACACCATTCTCGGCGGCGCTGGCAACGACACGATTCGTGGCGGAGCGGGCGGCGACGCCCTCCATGGTCAGGGCGGTCGTGATCGCCTCGCCGGAAATCAGGGCAACGACCTGCTCGTGGGCGGCAACCGCGCCGATGTTCTCCTGGGCAACACCGGGCGAGACACCTGCTGGGGCCTCAATGCCAAGAGCGCATCTCCATCGCCCGACGACCGTCGCACCTGCGAGGCCGGTCGACGCTGAGTCGATCCGCGGGCGACTCCTGCAGAGCGCCTACCGGTTGAAGAACCAGTACCAGGCGATCGCTGCGATCACGCCGAGAACGATGGCGACCTTCAGGAAGCCCTTGATCGCTCCGTAGACCGCCCCCGCCACCGATAGCAGGGCGATCACGATGATGACGGCGGTTAGCCCGGGGTTGGTCGAGGCGGCGTCGACGAGGCCGAGGGGAACCTGGTCGGCGAGATCGGGCCGGAGGTCTTCGAGTACCTCGGTCGGAATCTTGTCGCGTGCGCCGTCGAGAATCTCCTGGCGGATATCGTCGGGCAGCGCATCGAGTACTTCGGGGGGCAGATCTTGGACGTCTGTCGATTCGTCTGCTTGTGCGTACTGAGCCATTATTTAAGTCTCGCATCTGCAACCGAGTCGCCGGTGCCATCCCTGTATCGATCGCGCATGAACGCACGCCCTTCCCCTAGCTACTCGCCTCGCTACCTCCCTCAGGGCGGTTCGTCGCGTCGCGGTCAGGATCTGCCCATCGGCGGTATCGCCATAGCGGGCGCCATCCTGGCGGTGCTCCTACTGCTGTTCATCGTCGGCTCGACCGCGAACACGGATTCCGCCGACGCCACCGACGGTGGGCCGGACCTCGCTGCGATCGTGAAACCGGCGCTCACGCGGGCGGGATACGGGAACATCACGGTTGAGTCAGATGGACGAACCGTGACCCTCACCGGCGAGCTCGCCACCCGTGCGGATGTGGTGGCCGCAACCGCCGTCACGAACTCGATCGCAGACGTCGCATTCGTGGTCAACAATCTGACCTTCATCGGCGAACCTGAGCTCGGTGAGATCGAGGGTGAGGATTCTGTCGGCCCGGTGACTTCAGGCGTCATCTCGACCGCCGACCTCGTTTTCCAGTCTCGACTGGCCGGCATAGCCGCGCGCGATCCGATCCAGTTCGAGACCGGCAGCGATGCGCTCACTCCCGAGTCCTCGGTGACGATCAACGCGGTCAGCACGCTGCTCGCCGAGAACCCCGGCACCCGGATCGAGATCGGTGGGCACACCGACAGCGACGGCGACGCGGAGGCCAACACCGTCCTATCTCAAGCGCGCGCCGATGCAGTGCTCAACGAACTCATCGCGTCGGGCGTCGAGGCCAACCGACTCGAAGCAGTGGGCTATGGCGCCGACATCCCGGTCGCATCAAACGAGACCGGCGAGGGCAAGGCCCGCAACCGCCGGATCGAATTCCTGGTTCTGTTGTAAACCGGCTCTCGCCTTGCGGCGAAGTTCAGCGCTCTTCGCGAAAGATGACGTGCTTGCGCACGACCGGATCGAACTTCTTGAGCTCGAGGCGCTCGCGGGTGTTCGTCTTGTTCTTCGTCGTCCAGTACTGGAAGCCCGTTCCAGCGGTGGAACGAAGTTTGATGATCGGTCGTTTGTCGCTCATCAGATCTTTTGCCCATTCCGACGCATTTCGGCAACGACGCTTTCGATGCCGCGCTTGTCGATCGTCTTGATGCCCTTGGTCGAAACCGTGAGCGTGATCCACTTCTTCTCGGATTCGAGGTAGTAGCGCTTCTTCTGAATGTTCGGGTCCCACCGACGGTTGGTCCGACGATGCGAGTGCGACACGTTCTTGCCGAACGATGGCTTCTTTCCCGTTACCTGGCACACACGTGACATGGTGACAACCTCTACCTCTGAGTACGTTTGCTCGACGGGTGCGATGGCAACCGCATCCGAGCCAGCAGACAAGGCTAGCAGCGACCCCCCAAGACACCACCAAAAGGGAGCGAAGCTCGCGAAGCGACCATGTCGGCTCTGACAGATGTCGGGTGGAAGTCCCGACGTGTTGGTCTCAGCCGGTACTGCCGAGGGTGGCTACGAGCTCGATCATCTCGCCATTGCGGAGGACGTCGAGGGTGATGGTCGTGCCCGGCCGTCGGTCGACAACCTGAGCACGCAACGCCGAGGAGCCTCGGGTCGAGAGACCGTCGACACCCACCACGATGTCGCCGACCTGGAGTCCCGCGTCCTCGGCGGCGGTTCCGGCGACAACCTCCGCGATCTGCGCGCCGGCCTCGCCATTGGTCGGCTGATTCGTGCTCACACCGAGGAGGGCGAGCTGCACTTCTTCGCCGGCGATGAGCTGATCGGCCACGATCACCGCGAGATCGATCGAGATGGCGAATCCGACTCCGGCGTTGGATCCCGATTCGGTGAATATCAGGTCGTTGATCCCCACGACCTCACCATCGAGGTTGATCAGCGGGCCACCGGAGTTGCCGGGGTTGATCGGCGCGTCTGTTTGCACCATCGACACGGTGTTGACCACCCGATCGACCGCACTGATGATGCCCGCTGTGACCGTCTGATCGAAGCCGAATGGGCTGCCGACGGCGACGGCGAACTGGCCCACGCGAACCTCGTCGCCGTCGGCGAGCGGTGCGGCGACCAGCGAGCGGCCCTCGGGCGAAACCTTGACCACGGCCACGTCAGTGTCGGAATGAGCGCCGACGACCTCACCGTCGACACTGGAGCCGTCGGAGAACGTGACCCTGACGTCGGTCGACTCACCCACCACGTGTGCAGCGGTGAGAATCGTGCCATCGGCGTCGATGATGATGCCGGTGCCGAGTCCCTCGCCTGGGACCGTGAGCTGGACGACCGAGGGGGCGATCATCTCGGCGGCACGAGCGAAGGCTTCGCGGTCGAACGAGCCGACCGGCCCGTCCACCACGATCGGCGACTGAATGGGCGCAGGTGTTTCCGGATCGGCAAGGGCCGGCCGAACCGTGGTTCCCACATCAGCGGGACCATCGAGGGCAACCGCCACTTCCGAGCTGGAATCGTTCACCTGATTGGCGACGAACCAGGACAACACGCCGGAGGCAGCCACGGTGAACAATGCGAGGAGGACGAGCGGCCAGACACGTCGCGAACGTTGTGGAGATGGAACCGGGGTGAGCGCAGGGGTTGGTGTGTCTGAGCCGGGAGCAGCAACGGGGCGGGAGGTTGCCATGTCGCCGAGCGACGGCAGGGGCCCCGACGCGGTGGTACCCGTTCGAAAGATCGGACGGTCGATCGGCGGTGGGCTCACGGGGACCGCAGCGGAGAAGGCAGGCGAAGGCGCCGGAGGAGCTGCGCTGGGCGGCGGCGCAGTGAGCGGCTCGCGATCGGACGTCGACACGGCGACCGGCTCGTCGGTCGACGAGGCTGCCGCGTCCGTCGGCTCGTCGCCGAAGGCGTCGGGCGCCACCGGCGGGGTGTAACTCAACGGCACGGCCGGCGCGGGCGGGACGAGGGGCGTCTCGGCGGTGTCGTCGTCATTCGGCAGATCCCACATGGATCGGTCCTTCCTGTCTCTCGTTACCCCTATCACTCAAACGGCAATACGTAAGGGCGGATTGAGAGTCTTCTGAAGCAACGGGTAGAACTGGTCAAACGATTCCCGAATCTGCACGATCTACGCTGTCGACGTGAAAATTCCGTTGCACGCGCGTCAGGATCTTCGCCCGTCAGCGGATGACGAGCACGGATCCAACCATCGTATTACCGGCGGTCGGCCCCGATTCGAACTCACCGAAACGCCCGGTCCGGGGTGGTACGCGGTCTCGACCGACGTTGCGGGCACGACGAGCCACGTCGAACTCGAGTCACATGGCGATGCCCCCGTTGCGTTGCGGTTCCTTCCGCGCACGGGCGCGGTGGTCCTCGCACGGCGCCCGATCCCGACGGTCGCCGGCCGCCGCACCCGAGTGATGTACGTACCCCAGGGAACCGCGCGAATCGAGGTCGAGGTCTCTCCGTGGCTCGACTCGGTCGTGGCGACCCACGTCAGGTTTCGTCGGTTGCCAGCGGCGGTGGCGGCAGCAACGATGGCTGTCGATGTGTCGGCCTCGGGTATCGCCGGGTCGACCGATGGGCGAGCGCTCCTCGGCGATCTGAAGGCGGCGAACGCCGGCCGCGGCGTGCGAGGTGTGATCGAACAGACGGCGATCGCGTACGAACACCTCCAGCATCGGCGAGCGGGAGACGGTGTCGACTACCCGTCGTGGCGGATTCGCAACGCCACGATGTTCGATGACGACGCCGATCGACTCCGCGCCCGGTTGGCCACGCTCCCCGACGGTGGACCCACGATCAGCGTCGTCATGCCGGTGTACGACCCCGAGGACAAATGGCTGCGAGCGGCAATCGAATCGGTGCGCTCCCAGACCTATGACCAATGGCAGCTCTGCCTCGTCAACGACGCATCGCCCCGGCCCGGCACGAGGGAGATCCTCGACGAGTACGCCGCGCTCGATGAGCGGGTTCTTGTGCGCCACCGACCGACCAACGGGCACATCGTGGCCGCCACGAACGACGGCATCGGCATGGCCACCGGCGAATTCGTTGCGTTCATGGATCACGACGACGAACTCGCACCGTTCGCCCTCGGCGTGATCGCCCTCC
>JBPCTR010000174.1:0-8396 GCA_051011575.1 Acidimicrobiales bacterium
GGTCGACGAACCGCCGATGGGAACCGACTGAGCGAGGCGGAGTTCGCGATCCGATTGGTGGATCGCATCCGCGGAGGGTAGACATCGAATCGTGCGCGTGATCGTGGTTGGTGCCGGCGAGGTCGGCTCGTACGTTGCCGACCGGCTCAGCCGTCAGGGCGTCGATGTCTTCGTCATCGAACGCAATGCCAAGCGAGCCGCGCACCTGGCCGAAACCGTCGACGTCGAGGTTCTCACGGGCAGCGGGACTCACCCCGAGGTCCTCGCTGCGGCCGGTATCGACACCGCCGACCTTCTCGTGGCGGTCACCAAGAGTGATGAGGTGAACCTGATCGCCTCGATGCTCGCGAAGCAGGCCGACGTACCCCGCACCGTCGTGCGCATCGAGGCACCGGAGCTGCGCGGACTCGGAGCCGCCGAATTGCGACGCACGTCGGCTGCCGACCTCTTCATCGACCCCGACGAGGAGACTGCGCAAGAGGTCTTGTCTCTCATCCAGATGCCGGGAGCCTCCGAGGTCGCCCGGCTCGGAAACGGCGAGGTCGCAGTGATCGGGGCCCGCCTTTCGGCCGAGGCTCCGCTCGTGGGCACGTCGCTGCTCGAACTCGGTGTCGACAACGAACCGGAATGGGACTTCATCGTCGCCTCCATCAAACGTGGCGACGAGACGATCATTCCTCGTGGCGACTACCGCATCCAAGAACACGACCTGGTGCGAATCGTCTGCAAACAGTCAGCTCGCCGGAAAGTGGCCAAACTTCTCGGCCTCGCCCGAGACATCCCTCGCGAGATTCTGCTACTCGGCGGCGGACGTACCGGCACCCTGGTCGCGAAGAAGCTCAGCCAGAAGGGTGCGCGCGTCCAGGTCATCGAGCGAGACCCCGAGCGAGCTCGTGAATTGGCCGAGGACCTCGAAGGTGTTCGTGTTCTCCTCGGCGATGTGACCGACTCCGACGTGCTCGACGAGGCCGATCTCAGTCGGGTCGAACTCGTGGCGGCACTCACGGGCGAGGACGATGCGAACGTGCTCGCGTCGGTCTATGCGAAAGCAGCAGGAGTCCCCGAGACGATCGCGGTTGTCCATCGCCTCAACTTCCTCGGACTTCTCGACCGGGTGGGTGTCGATGCGGCGTTGTCCCCTCGCACGGCGACGGCGAACGCCGTGCTTCGTTTCGTGCGCGGCGACGTTGCCCAGGTCGCCACCTTCCTCCAGAGCGATGCCGAGTTGCTCGAGTTCGAGATCCACACGGGATCCAACGCCGACGGCCGCACACTCTCCGAACTCGGGCTGCCGCGCGATGTGCTCATCGCTGCCATCGTGCGCGACGGACGCGCCCAGATCGCCCGCGGTCGCACGACGCTGCGAAAGGGTGACCACGTGATCGTTATGGCCGAGCCCGAATCGGTCGATCTGGTGGCCAAGACCCTCGACTGATGGCCGCCAAGGCGGTCGACCGCACCTCGGTCGCAACCCTCGGGGTCATCCCCGCTCCGCTCGCCGTTGGCCTTGCCATGGGTGGACTCGCCGTTCTCGTATCGACACTCACGGGATTGATCCTCGATGACGCCGACAATCGGGGCCCGGTTGCATTGATGCTTCTCGTCGGCCTCGCGAGCCTTGGGCTCGCAGCCGTTTCGTGGAGGTTCCAGCGGCAGGGGCGCGTCACGAGCGTCATGGCGATGTCCATGCTCGTCGCCGCATGGTTCGGCGTCACGATCGTGGGTCACGCAGCGTTTTTCGTTTCAGGTGAGTTCGCGTCCTTCGTAGACGGAATGTTCGAAGCGGTGAGCGCCACCACCACGACGGGCTTCACGACGATCCCGGATCCGCAGGAGCTCACCCACACCACACGCTTGCTGCGGGTCCTGCTGCCCTGGAGTACGGGGTTCGGTGTCCTGATCGCCGGGATGGGTGTGCTTCCGGTAGCGGTTGCCGGCGTCGAGCTGGCGCCGTTCCGCCCGCTCACGGGCGGTCGGCAGCTCGTCACCAGCGCATCCGCGTCGTTGCGGCGAATCGTTGGCATGTACATGCTGCTCACCGGCTCGCTCGTGGTGGGGTATCTCATCGCCGGGATGAGCCCGTTCGACGCGGCCTCGTACGCGTTCTCCACCGCGTCGACCGGCGGAATGGCGAACCACGCCGATTCGATCGGCGCCTTCGACAGTTTGGCGGTCGACCTCGTCGCTACGCTCGGAATGATCGCGGCCGGCGGAAACCTGCTCGTGGTGTGGTGGGCGTTCCGGCGCGAGTGGAAACCGGTATGGCACTCGACCGAACTCCGTCTCTATCTGTCTCTGCTCACGCTGGGATTTCTTGCGATATGGGCCTCCGACTCCGAGCTGTCGGCGCTCGACGGCGCATTTGCTGCGAGCTCGATGCTGTCGACGACGGGGTTCCGGGGAGCGAATTGGGCCGGTGGCGCGCCGCTCACCGAGGCCCTCCTGCTCGTTGCTGCAGGCATCGGCGCGATGAGCGGCTCCGTTGGGAGTGGGTTCAGACTGGCGAGAGCGGCACGAGTTGCGCTCGAGGTACGGCGCGGACTATGGGTTCTGCTCAACCCGAATCGTGTGGGGGTCGTTCGCATGGACGGGGTGGGAGTTTCGGAACGCTCCCTTTCACTCACATACGGATATCTGTGGATGCATCTGCTCACGCTCGCCGTGGTCGCGGCCACGCTGAATCCACGAGGTTTCGACGTCGTCGGCACGTTGTCCTTCACCGTCGGGTTGGTCTCCAACGTGGGTGTGTATGTGGACGGGGGCCAGATCTCGTCTCATGTGGCCCTGAGCGGCTGGACCGAGAACGTCGCCGCCTTCGGCATGCTCCTCGGACGTTTGTCGATCTACCCGGTGATCGTCACGATCTCCGGACTCGGCCGCGCGATCTTCCGACTCCGTCCGCGCGCCGCATACGAGTTGGCGAACTGACGTGATTCCCGTACGCGGCGACCGCCGTTCCCAGGTGCGACAGTTCTCGTCGGGTTCGAAACGCCTCCCCTCGACGGTGATGCACATCAGCGGCCTGGCGCTGCTCGTCGTCGCTCCGGGTGTTGCGGTGTCGGCGATCGTCGAGTTCGTCGGGGGAGGCGGTGCGGGCTGGGATCTCGTCTTGTGCAGCCTGATCTTCGCCGTGATCGGCGGGGTCATGTGGACTGCAACCGAGTTGGGAGATCTGCAACCCCGCACGGTTTTTGCGTCGGTTGCGTGGAGCTGGCTCCTCGTGTCGCTCCTGGGAGCTCTGCCATTCGTTCTCTCGCGCACCTTCCAACGTGACGGTGTGGGCCGATGGGTGGAACTCGCCGATGCCGTGTTCGAATCGGTGTCGGGCTACACGTGCACCGGGTCGACCGTCCTCACCACATTGCCAGACCTCGGAGATCCCGACCCCCAGGTGGGCAAGGGTGTCCTCTTCTACCGTCAGCTCATCCAGTGGTACGGCGGAATGGGCTTCGTGCAGTTGGTGATCACCGTTCTCCCGGCCCTCGGCAGCCGCGCGCTCGGCTTCATGGGTGCCGAGGCTCCCGGTCCGACCGCCGACCGCCTGGCACCACGCGCCGCCGAGAGCGCGAAGATCCTCTGGCAGGTCTACATCGGCGTCACCCTGCTGATGGCCGTCGGATATCGACTGGCCGGGATGAACAACTTCGACTCGTTCGCTCACGCCCTTAGCACCGCCGCCACCGGCGGGTTCTCGACGTACAACGAGTCGATCGGCGAGTTCGACAGCGTTGCTATCGAGGTGGTTGCGATGGTTGCCATGCTGATCGGCGGCGCGAACTTCGCGTTGCACTGGCTGTTCATCAGCCGAGATCGCAGTGTCTACTTCGCTGACCACGAGTTTCGGTCATACATCGGTATCACCGTCGTGGTGACCGCGGCGGTCACGATCATGCTCACCGTCGGAGACGAGGTGGGCGGGTTCTTCGAATCACTCCGTTACGGATCCTTCAACGTTGTGAGCCTGGCCACGAGCACCGGCTTCGGAAACGCCCAGGGCTCCGGCACGCCCGGTGATTTCGTGCGTTGGGCGGCCAGCCCCCTGGTCCTTCTGCTCATTCTGATGGCGGTCGGCGGTATGTCCGGCTCGACCGCCGGCGGTGCCAAGGTCATTCGCTTCCGCGTTCTCGCCGCGATCGCCCATCGCACGGTTGCGCTCGTCCGCCAGCCCCGCTCGGTCGTCCCCCTTCGGTTGGGCAAGGACGTGGTGAGCGAGAAGGTCGCCGCTCAGATCTCGGTGTTCATGATGGCCTACCTCGCGTTGGTCGTGGCCGGCCTGGTGGCGGTCACCGCTCTCGGCGGCGAGTTCGAGGCATCGGTCGCCGGTGTGATCGGATCGATCGGAAACATGGGCCCGGCGTTCGGCGACGCCGGCCCGACCGCAACGTTCCTCGATGCCTTCCCCACGCCTGCACGAATGGTGTTGGCACTGCTCATGCTCGCGGGTCGACTTGAACTGTTCGCGGTGCTTCTCATGTTCGCGGCACCGCGCCGCAGCATCCGGAGCCTCGTGCCGCACCGTCACACGTTCTGATGTTCGAGCGCGATCAGTCGGATGGGATCTCGGGTCCGATCGCGGTGATGTGGCTCACCCGGCGGAAACCGAGCTTGGTGCAAAGTGCTTTGGACGCGAGCCGATCCCAATTGCACCGGTAGATCGGGAAGCGGCCGGCCTCGATCGAACGGGCGCACAGCTTCGCCACGGCCGAGAGTCCCCAACCGAGGCCGCGACAATTCGGGTTCACGAGAACGCCGATGTCGTCGAACTGGCCGTCGTCGATCCAGGGGCCGGCCGACGAGTACGCACCGAGCGAGCCGTCGGCGGCGAGAAGCGCGACGATCAATGGGTCGAGGGAATCGAGTTCGAGCTCGGCCGCATCCACATCGTCGTCGGTACATGCGCTCGCTAGTTCGGCGATCAGATCGCGGTCGGCGGGGTTGTGCCGATCAAGAGTCACGGGCGTGGCACCGTCGGGCGTGGCCGTCGGGAGTCGAGTGAGGGCATCGATCAGATGAATGTCGCCGCCGGTCACGAAGTTCCACCTGCGATCGTTCGCCCATCTCTGGAGATGATCGGTCTGGTGCGCGTGAGTCGGATGGGCGAGCTCGGCCACCATATGGGCGAGATCGGGGTCGACACGGATGACGGTTGCTCGGTTCACGTGATACGCCGCCGCGAATCCCCACCCGGCGCGGGAGGACTCGGGAAGAACGATGGTGGCCGGGTGGTCGAACGTGCCGGGTTGAATTCCTGCGCCGGCAGCGAGGCTCGAGCGATATCGCCGCTCGGCGGGGTCAGCTGTGGTCACCATGTGCGAGAAGCTCCGCCAACAACAGGGTCAGATCCCACGGGTCGTGGCTTCCGGCGACCTCGCGTGCCGAATGCATCGCCAGCTGCGGGCATCCCACGTCGAAGGCACGAACCCCCAGCAGCGCGGAGACGGTTGGACCGATGGTCGATCCGCACGGCAGATCGGACCGACTCACGAAGTCCTGGGTGGCCACGCCTGCGCGTTCGGCCGCCAGCCGGAAGATGCCCGCCGTCACCGCGTCTGTCGTGTACCGCTGGTTGGCGTTGTGTTTGAGCACGGGCCCGCCGTTCATCTCGATCGAGTGGGCGGGGTCGTGTCGCTCGGGGTAATTCGGGTGGGTTGCGTGGGCGTTGTCGGCCGACACGAACGTGGCGCCGTCGAGCGCGGTGTGATGGGCCGCCGAGTCGCCGCCGAGTCCGGTCGTGATTCGTTCGAGGAGCCGGGGGAGCGATGCGGTTGCAGCGCCCGCAGCGCTGACCGACCCGACCTCCTCGTGATCGAACAGCGTGATGACCGGAATCGTGTCGCTCGGATTCGTCCCCGACAAGGCGGTGATGGCGGCGTGACAAGACAGTTGATTGTCGAGGCGGGGGGCGCTTATCAGTTCGTCGTCGAGCCCGATCACCTGGCACGGAACCGTGTCGTGGAGCATGAGCTCGGAGCCGACGATCTCGTCGCGGCTCGCATCGGCCGCGTTTGCGACCGCGTCCCAGATCGACCCACCACCTTCGGTGAGTCCGTAGATCGGATTGAGGTGCTGTTGTTTGTTGAGCAGGAGGCCGGTGTTGGAGACCTCACGATCGAGGTGGATGGCCAGCTGGGGAATGCGGAGGATCGGCGCATCGATATGGACGAGCCGAGTTTCCGCGGACCCCCCTTCGGAGCGCACCGTGACCCGTCCGCTCAACCCCAGGTCCCGATCGAGCCATGTGTTCAGAAGTACGCCGCCGTATACCTCGACTCCGAGCCGGCGGTAGCCGTACGAATCGATCTCGGGCTGGGGCTTGAGTCGAAGGTTCGGGCTGTCGGTATGGGCGCCCACGATCCGGAACGGCGTCGCCGGCTGTGCACCGTCCGGGATCGCCCAGGCCATGAGCGATCCATCGCGACAGATCAGGTACTTGCCCGGGCCGCTCGGATGTTCGGCGCCCGAAACATCGCTGAATCCGGCGTCGAGCAGCACCGTTCGGCCCGATTCCACGACGTGATAGGGCGACGGCGCCCCGTCGATGAAGCGACAGAGCGAGTGGGCATGCGCGAGAGAAGGTCCGGCCATCGCTACATATTGGCCGCGGCCCGCGTGCCATGCGACCACCAGAACAGGTGTTGGTGCCACTCGTGGTGGTCCGGTAGCGTTGAATCTCCGGCACAGGGCCAATGTCGTCCCGGCGTGCCTCGTGAATCACGCCGAAACTCAAGGATGACGATGCGCAACGGCTTGCCCGCGCGGCAGGGTCTGTACGACCCGACGAACGAACACGACGCCTGCGGGCTCAACTTCGTCTGCGACATGAAAGGTCGCGCCAGCCACCGGATCGTGTCGCTCGGGCTCGGAGCGTTGTGTGCGCTCGAGCACCGGGGTGCCGCCGGTTCTGATCCCGATGTCGGCGATGGTGCCGGAATCCTCGTCCAGATACCCGATCGCTTCATGCGTGAGGCCGTCGACTTCGATCTGCCGGCGCCCGGTGCCTACGCCACCGGTATCGCCTTCCTTCCGCAGCTCGCCCCGCAGGCGGCGGCGGCCAAAGCCGAGATCCAGCGGATCGCAGTCGAACAGGGTCTCGTGGTACTCGGCTGGCGCGACGTTCCGGTGCAGCCCGACTCAATCGGCATCGGTGCGCGGGTGACCATGCCCACGTTCAGCCAACCGTTCTTCGCCGACGCCGCTGGTGCCGCCGAGGGGATTGGGCTCGATCGCATGGTCTACATCGCTCGAAAGCGGTTCGAGCACGAGATCTCGGTCGACGCCGGTCCCGACGAGGTGAACGAGGCGATGGGTGGGGCGTCGTCGATGCACGACGGTGTGTACTTCCCGTCGCTGTCCGCTCGCACGATCGTGTACAAGGGCATGCTCACGACCCCTCAGTTGGGTGCGTTCTACGACGATCTGAACGACGAACGATTCGAGTCGGCGATCGCGCTGGTGCACAGCCGCTTCAGCACGAACACGTTCCCGTCATGGCCCCTGGCTCATCCGTACCGCTTCGTTGCGCACAATGGCGAGATCAACACGATCAAAGGGAATCGCAACTGGATGCAGGCCCGCGAGAGTTCGCTGGTCTCGGAGGTGTTTGGCCTCGACCTCGCCAAGGCCTTTCCGATCTGCACGCCAGGCGCCAGCGACACTGCGGGCTTCGACGAATGCCTCGAACTGCTGACATTGGCCGGGTATTCGATGCCCGAAGCGGTGCTCATGATGATCCCCGAGCCGTGGGAGAACCACGAAACGATGGACGATGCGCGCCGTGCGTACTACGAGTACCACGCCACGTTCATGGAGCCGTGGGACGGACCGGCATCAGTGAGTTTCACCGATGGCACCGTGGTGGGCGCAGTGCTGGACCGAAACGGACTTCGGCCATCCCGGTACTGGGTCACGAGCGACGACCTGGTCGTCATGGCCAGCGAGGTCGGCGTGGTCGACATCGAGCCGTCAACGATCATCGAGAAGGGGCGACTCGAGCCGGGCCGAATCTTCTTCATCGATACGGCGGCGGGGCGAATCCTGCGAGACACCGAGATCAAGGAATCGCTCGTCGCTACAAAGGATCATCAGGCGCTTCTCGATTCTCAGAACGTACACATCGACAACCTGGCGGCCGGGACCGCCCGACCCGCCGACGACACGCTGCTCGCCACTCGTCAGCTCGCCTTCGGGTACACCCACGAGGAGCTCAAGATCCTCCTGACGCCGATGATCCGGGACGGGAAGGAAGCGCTCGGTTCGATGGGCACCGATACCCCCATCGCCGTGCTGTCCGACCGCAGCCGGCTGCTGTACGATTACTTCAAGCAGAACTTCGCCCAGGTGACCAATCCGCCGATCGATCCGATCCGCGAAGAACTGGTGATGAGCCTGCTGTCGAT
>JBPCTR010000175.1:0-5962 GCA_051011575.1 Acidimicrobiales bacterium
GCTCTATCTTCTTCAGCGGATCCGGGATGAGTCGCACCGGTTCGCGATCACGTACCACCGACAGTTGCGAAACAAGCGCATGACGACGTCGGCGCTCGACGGGATTCCGGGCCTGGGTCCGACTCGAAAGACTCGGCTCATCAAGGAGTTGGGTGGTGTCAGAGCGGTGAAGCAGGCGAGCGAGGAACAGCTTCGGTCGTTGTCATGGCTC
Organism: Acidimicrobiales bacterium; assembly: GCA_051011575.1. Classification (GTDB taxonomy): domain Bacteria; phylum Actinomycetota; class Acidimicrobiia; order Acidimicrobiales; family SHLQ01; genus SHLQ01. The sequence goes on from JBPCTR010000175.1 coordinate 212, forward strand.
CCGGACGATGTGGCGTCAAATGTCTGGTCGCATCTTCACCGCGCCGGGTGACTACGATTCCGGGGTGATGAGCAGCCGGAGCGCTCGCGCGTGAGCGACACCTGGGGTGGGCCCGGTTGGTGGATGGCCACCGACGGTCTTTGGTATCCCCCGAACGACCAGGGCGAACTCGATCATGCCCAGGGCCATGCCGTCGAGCGCGGCCCCGCGCCCCGCACTGACCAACCGCGGAACGGATCCTCGAGCAGTGCGGCGAATATCGACGGCGCAGCGGGTTCGCCGAAGGTGATCGATCTACGTCAGTTCGAGGTGGACTCGCCCGAACACGTCAGCGTTGGAGCGGCTTCGGGCGCTGGATTCACGATCCGATCCGAGGCTTCCGCCGAGAGCTTCGATCAGGTGAGCGGTGACTCTCAGCCAGACCCGACTCATGGCTCTGGATCGGAAAGATCGCCAAGCACTTCCGGGGAGGTAGGGGCTACGGTCGGTCCTGCGCACGTCGACTCTGGGTCGTCGCCCTCCGCTTCGGTTCCTGAAGGGTCCGACCCGGACCGGTCGCGGGTCGACATTCGGATGGTCGAGGACCAGGACAATGATGCACCGGGCTCCGGTCTCGTGTTGCAACACCCGGCGGCCGCAACAAGCCCGCCCACTCGCGGGCCTGGCACCGGAACGCTGTTACTCGTGGCCGCGACGGTGCTCGCCGTCGCTGCAGGTGTGCTCGGCGCGCTCTGGATGCGGGAGCGTCGGACCGTCGACGATCTCGAGGCCCGGCTCGCCGAGGCCGAGGTCGCCGACGTGAGCGTCGCCGCGCAGATCGCATCGCTCGAAGATCAGATACGAACGCTCGAGGTTCAAAACGCCGAGGCCGATCGCGAAGTTGCCGAGTTGCGGCTGTTGGCGCCTGAGGTTCCCGTTGGTCGCATCACCACGATCGGCACTCCGTTGGAACCCGTCTTTCTGCAGGAGAGTCGGGGAAGTTTCATCGTGATCGACGCCACGGGTGACTACGCGATCTGGTCGGGCGGATATGAGGGTGAGATCACCGACACGGGTTCGGTCGTGGGAGAGCCGCTGGCCGTTGTCGGGATCCGCGACCAGGCACACATCAGCACGTCGGAGGGTGTCGTCGAGGTCATCTCGCTCATCGGCCAGGAGGACGGTCGCACGATTCAGAGCGGAGTGGTCGATCACGTTGCTCGCGATGAGCAGGCCTTCTGGGGTTTCTCCCCCGATTCGGCGCGGCTGCGGCGCTATCGAGTGGGGACGGGTCGGATCACGAACACCGTCGATCTGCCCACCGCGATCAGCGACCTGACGGTCGGTGCCGGTGCAGTGTGGGCCCTCGGAACGGACAATCTTGTCTACAAGGTGAACACCGCCGACTTCACTTTGTCGCCACTTTCCGCCGGCGAATCGGTGATTAGTGTCACCGCCGGCCCCGATGCGGTCTGGGCGCTGTCTGCCGCCGACGGATCACTGCGTCGCCTCGACGCGGTCTCGGGGTCTGTGCTCGTCACCGTTCCGGTCGGTCGTGATCCTGTCGATGCTGCTTTCTCGGGCAACTCGGTGTGGGTGGCACTCCGTTCCGGCGAGACGCTGATCGAGGTCGACACTCGCACCAGCGCAGTCGTGTCTCGCACCAAACTGCCTGCGGTTCCCATCGAACTGATTCCGGGTGAGGGTGGTGTGTTCGTGCGCCTGGAGGGCGACGTGCCGTTGGTGCGAGTCGGGTCGATCGCGACCGAGGTCGAACCGGGTGAGGGTACCGCCGCCGACGCCGCCGGAGAGTGAGCGATCCCGAGCTGTGGGAGCGGCATGCCGATTGGTGGCAGACCGAATTCACCGATGGCGCTGACCCCGAGTACGAGGAGCAGATCCTTCCGCTCGCCCAGCTGCTGCTCGACGGATATGACCGCGTGCTCGACCTCGGCGCGGGTGAAGGTCAGATCGCCCGGAGGTTGGCCGCTAGCGGAAGTGAGGTCGTCGGCGTCGACCCCACGCCGAGTCAGATCCGAGTGGCGGCGGAACGCGGCGGTGGGCCGCAATTCGGGATCGCCGGGGCCGAAGGGCTTCCGTTCGCGTCGGATTCGTTCGACGCCGTTGTGGCGTGTTTGGTGTTCGAGCACATCGACCCGCTCGAACCGGCGATCGCCGAGGTGGGACGGGTCTTGCGTCCCGGCGGCAGATTCGCCTTCTTCCTGAACCATCCGCTCCTCCAGACACCGGGGAGCGGCTGGATCGACGACCACATCATGGATCCGCCCGAGGAGTACTGGCGGATCGGTGAGTACCTGGTCGAGACGTCGTTGGTCGAGGAGGTGCAGAAGGACGTATTCATCCCGTTCGTGCACCGCCCGCTCCATCGGTATGTGAACGCGCTGGCGGCCGAGGGATTGTTCGTTCGGGAGATGCACGAACCTGGGCCCCCGCAAGGCTTCCTCGACAAGTCGCCGTACTACGCGGCAGCGGCGGCCATCCCTCGGCTGTTGGTCCTCGTGTGCGAACTAGAGTTGGTGTCGTGAGCGAGTTCGTCATCGTCACCGGCAACTCGGGCGCCGGTCGATCCACCGGAGCGAATGTGCTCGAGGATCTGGGTTGGTTTGTGATCGACAATCTGCCCACCGAGTTGATCGAGAAGGTTGGTGAGCTCGCTGACGCACCGGGCTCACCGATTGGGGACGTCGCGCTTGGTATTCCGGGCGGCCCGAGCGTGACCGGCATGCTCGATGCGATCAACGAGTTGCGGCGGGCGGGCAACCGAGTACGGATCGTGTTCCTCGAAGCGAACACGCCCACGCTTGTGACTCGGTACGAATCGACGCGCCGTCGGCACCCATTCGGCGATTCCGGACTGGCCGAGGCGATCGACGGTGAGCGCGCCGCGCTGCAGGAGGTTCGGGCCGCAGCCGACGTGGTGATCGACACATCCGACCTCAACGTTCACGAGTTGCGTCAACGGCTCGTCGACCTCTTCGGCGCCGAGTCGCCCGGTGGTGGGATGCAGACCAAGATTCTGTCGTTCGGCTACAAACACGGACTGCCGCTCGATGTTGACCTCGTTCTCGATTGTCGATTCCTCCCGAATCCACACTGGGTCGATGAGTTGCGCCCGCTTACAGGCGTCGACGAGCCAGTGCGCGACTACGTGCTCACCCAGGCGATCACCGGAGAGTTCCTCGAACGGATCGAGCAGTTGCTGGCCGTGGTCATGCCCGCATATGTCAACGAGGGCAAGAGCTATCTCTCCATCGCGTTCGGGTGCACCGGTGGACAGCATCGCTCGGTCGCGATCGCCGAGGAGGTCGGGGCAATCCTGGGCCGGATGGGTCACGAATCGGCGGTCGACCATCGCGATATCGGTCGAGCGAGCACGAGCGGCTGATCTCACTGAGGCGCACTCCATCTACTGGAGTGATGCCGACTCGAGTGGGTGCCGACGATTCATATGCCGAAGTCGCCGAATGGGCGCCGCGGGCGCCGTTCCACGCGCTAAACAACACGGTGCGGTTGCTCGTTTCGGGGCGTCGCGATCTGGTGCGCCGAACCGCCGCGCTGAAAGGACACATGCCATGACCGTTCGTGTAGGTATCAATGGATTCGGCCGCATCGGCCGCAACTTCTTCCGCGCCGCGAAAGCCAACGGGGCCGACATCGACTTCGTTGCGGTGAACGATCTCGGGTCGATCGAGACGATGGCCCATCTGCTTCGCAACGACAGCGTGCACGGGCGGTACGAGGGCAAGGTGTCGGCCGGACGCAAGGAGATCCGCGTCGACGGCGACAAGCTACAGGTCCTCCAGGAGCGCAACCCCGGCGACCTGCCGTGGGGTGACCTCGGGGTCGATGTCGTGATCGAGTCGACCGGCATCTTCAACTCGAAGGACAAGGCGAAAGCGCACATCGACGCCGGCGCCCGCAAGGTGATCATCTCGGCGCCTGCCGACTGTGACGCCACGTTCGTGATGGGTGTGAATGATCACACCTACAACCCGGCCCGACACCACGTGATCTCGAACGCATCGTGCACGACTAACTGCTTTGTTCCCATGGTGAAGGTTCTCGACGATGCGTTCGGTGTGGTCGAGGGCTACATGACCACCGTCCATGCATACACCGGCGATCAGGCGCTGGTCGACGGGCCTCACAGCGACCTGCGTCGGGCCCGTGCCGCCGCGGTCAACACCGTGCCCCCCTCCACCGGCACTGCCCGCGCCACCGGCTTGGTGCTCAGGAAGATGGCGGGCAAGCTCGACGGGTACGCGCTGCGGGTTCCGATCCCCGACGGTTCTCTCACCGATTTCACAGTGAACCTGAAAAAGTCGGCGAGCGCCGAGGACATCAACGCGGCGTTCAAAGCGGCTGCGACCCGTGGACCGCTCGCCAAGGTGCTCGACTACTCGGCCGAGCCGCTCGTTTCGAGCGACATCGTCGGCCGCAGCGCGTCGTGCACATTCGATTCGGGCCTGACCATGTCGATGGGCAAGATGGCCAAGATCGCCGGCTGGTACGACAACGAGATGGGTTATTCGTCCCGCCTCGTCGACCTGACGATGATCGTTGGCACCAAGAAGTCGCCCAAGAAGAAGAAGGCGGCGGCTCGCAAGCCCGCCAAGAAGACCGCGGCGAAGAAGGCCGCCAAGAAGAAGTGAGCGTTCCCCAGCTCGAGGATCTCGGCGTCGTCGCCGGCAAAAAGGTCCTCGTCCGCACCGATTTCAACGTGCCCCTCGACGGCGGCAAAATCGTCGACGATCTGCGTATTCGTTCGGCGCTGCCCACGTTGCGGTGGTTGCTCGAGCGAGGCGCCGAGGTCACGGCAATGAGTCACCTCGGGCGTCCGAAAGGTGAGCGAAACCCCGAGTTCGGCGTGGAGCCGGTACGCGAGCACCTCGAGTCGCTGCTGCCCGGCGTGAAGCTGCTCGACAACCTGCGCTTCGATCCCGGCGAGACCGCGAACAACGCGGCGTTCGTCGAGAAGTTGATCGATGGCCAGGATCTGTACGTGAACGACGCCTTCGGCGCGTCGCATCGCTCCCACGCGTCGATTGTGGGGCCGCCCCAGCATCTTCCGAGCGCAGCGGGTCGCCTCCTTGCTCGTGAGGTCGAGGTTCTGCTCGATGTGCGCGACAACGCCCGCCGCCCGTTCGTGGCGATCATGGGGGGCGCCAAGTTGAGCGACAAGGTGAGCATCATCGAGGCCCTCAGCGAGCGCGTCGATCATCTCCTCGTCGGCGGTGGCATGGCTTTCACATTCTTTGCCGCGCTGGGGCATCCGGTCGGGAACTCGTTGCTCGAGGAGAGCATGGTCGACTACTGCCGAGAGCTGCTCGACAGCGATCGCCCCATCCACTTGCCCAGCGACATCACGGCGCTCGGGCCAGGCGGTGAGCTCTTCGATCCCTCGGCCGGGGGAGAGGTGCGCCAGATGGGTCGCTCCATTCCCGACGGCTGGATGGGTGTGGACATCGGGCCCGGCACGGCCGCCGAGTTCGGCGACATCATCGCCGAGGCACAGACGATTCTCTGGAACGGCCCGGTCGGCGTGTTCGAAGATCCTCGCTTCGAGGCTGGCACCAGGTTCGTGGCCGATGCCGTGGCTGAGAGTCGCGGCTTCAGCGTGGTCGGAGGCGGCGACAGTGCGGCCGCGGCCAAGCAGTTCGGTGTGACCGAGAAGATGGACCACGTGTCGACCGGCGGCGGCGCGGCACTCGAATTGCTGGAAAAGGGCGATCTGCCCGGCCTGGCAGCGCT
>JBPCTR010000176.1:0-11168 GCA_051011575.1 Acidimicrobiales bacterium
CCTTGGTGCCGACGGATACCACGTCGCATTCGATCCCGAGGACCCCGACATCAGCTATCTCGAGTGGCAGGAGGGCAACGTCATGCGGCACGACCGTCGCACGATGGAGTTGCACGACATCCAGCCGCAGGCCGAGCCCACCGATGACCCCGACCGCTGGAACTGGGACACACCCATACTGATCAGTCCGCACGAGCACGCCCGTATCTTCGTGGCGTCTCAGCGCGTGTGGCGGAGCGACGACCGCGGTGACTCGTGGTCGGCGATCAGCGGCGACCTCACTCGCGGCCGCAATCGGTACGAGCTACCCACGGGCGATCGCGTGTGGAGTGTCGACGCGCTCTACGACCACATGGCCATGTCGGCGTACGCCACGATCACCACGCTCTCGGAGTCGCCGGTGTCCGAAGGGACGCTCTACGCAGGGACCGACGATGGCGTGGTACAGGTCACCGACGACGGAGGGGGAACCTGGCGCGAATCGGGCCAGCTACCGGGCCTGCCGGCCGAGGCATTCATCAACGATGTCGAGGCATCGCGCCACGATGGCGCCTCTGTATTCGTGGCAGCCGACGATCATAAGAGTGGCGACTACGCCCCGTACCTGTACGAGAGCACAGACCGGGGAGCAACATGGCGGATCATCCGGGGGGACCTGCCTGAAGGCACCATCGTGTGGACCATCGAACAGGACCACCTGAACCCCGACCTGCTCTTCGTTGGAGCGGAGCACGGCTTGTACGCAAGCGTCGACCGCGGCGATCACTGGCACAAGCTGTCGAAGGACGTTCCGACCATCTCCTTTCGCAGTCTTGCGATCCAGCGGCGCGACGACGATCTTGTTGCAAGCACGTTCGGGCGGGGGATCTTCGTGCTCGACGACTACAGCCCACTCCGAACCCTCGGCGCGGCAGCGCTGGAGGATCGGGCCACGCTGTTTCCTGTGCGCGATGCCTGGTCGTATGTGCCCTACCGGCCTATGCAGGCCCGCGGCGAACCGACCCTCGGCTCGACGTCGTGGCGTGCTCCAAACCCGGGATTCGGTGCCACCTTCACCTATCACCTGGCCGAAGCGATCGAGACGGGTGCGAAACAGCGTCGGACCAGCGAGAAGCCCCTCGACGAGTCGGCTGACGACGTGCCCTTCCCGGGATGGGAGACGCTTTATGAGGAGCACCTCGAGTTCGACCCCACTGCGCTCCTGATCATCCGTGACGCCGAAGGGAGCCACGTTCGTTCGATCGTCGCCGAGTGCGGGAAGGGTCTGCATCGGACCAGTTGGGACCTGCGCCTGGCGCCGCCTGATCCGGTCACGCTCGAGACCCCGAAGTTTCAGCCTCCGTGGACACCCGTACCCAAGGGGCCGCTCGCCCCGGCGGGTCCGTACAGCGTGGAACTGGTCCAGCTCACCGATGCCGGTCCCGTCATTTTCTCGGGCCCCGAGCGGTTCGAGGTCCGGCCTGCTCCGGCGCTCGACGGTGTGATTGGGTTGCCCGAGGTCGACGAGTTCCGATACCGCACCGCGACCTTGGCGCGGCGAGCGGCGGGTTCGGCCAAGTGGATCGAGTCGGCGCGAGAACGGGTTCGCCACCTACGGATTGCTATCGCGGCCACCCCGGGCGATCACCACGAACTCCACAGCCGGCTCGAGGCCGCGCACCGACACCTCGAAGATCTCCGGAAGTCGCTCGTGGGTGACCCCGTCCAGGAGAAGTTTTTCGAACCGACCCATAGTTCGATCTCGGCGCAGGTCAACCGCGTTGCCGTCTTCCACTGGGACAGCACCGCGCCGCCATCCGTCACGCAACGGAAAGCGGTCGACCGGGCGAGCGATGCCTTCGATGCGGTGCACGCCGAGCTGTCCGATCTGATCGGTGGCGAGCTCGCGCAGCTCGCCCTCGACGTCGATGTTGCGGGCGGGCCGTGGACGCCACGCTGATCGCCTAGGTTCGGCTCATGCTCACCACCGCACCCTTCGGACGAACCGGCCACAACAGCAGTCGCGTCATTTTCGGTGCCGCCGGACTGTGGGATCTCACGTGGGGGCAGGAGTGGGCATCAGCTCTTCTCGACATGGTGCTCGAGGCGGGCGTGAACCACATCGACACGGCTGCGTCTTACGGCGACAGCGAGCTCCTTCTCGCTCCCTGGCTCGCCACCGTCGTCGACGGAACCAGCAACCGCGACCGGGTGTTCCTCGCCACCAAGACAGGCGAGCGAGCCGGGGGTGCTGCGCGGGCCGAACTCGAGTTGTCGCTCGAGCGCCTCCGTGTCGATTCGGTTGACCTCATCCAGCTCCACAACCTCGTCGAGGACGACGAGTGGGACGAGGTACACGCGGCGGGCGGCGCTCTCGAGGCGATGATCGCTGCAAGAGACGAGGGCCTCGTCCGCCACATCGGCGTGACCGGTCACGGCACCCGCATTGCGGGTATGCATCTGCGGAGTCTTGAGGCCTTCCACTACGACTCGATTCTTCTACCGTTCAACCGGCCGCTGATGCGCGATCCCGCCTATCGGACCGACGTCGAAGAGTTGCTCTCAATTTGTTCGAAACGATCCGTGGCCGTACAGACGATCAAGTCGATCGCGCGTCGTCGCTGGCCGTCTCCAGCAGACTCCGACGTCGACGAGCGCCGCAGTTGGTATCAACCACTCCGCGATTCTGCGGCGATCGAGCGCGCCATGCAGTACGTCCTCTCGGACGAGCAACTCTTCCTGAACACGTCGAGCGACGCCCGGCTGATGAACGAGATGCTCCGCGCGGCAGCGGCACTTCTCGACGGCACGCCGGTGTCGCGCCCCGACGACGCCCTGCTGGCGGCCGACGCTGAGGCCTTTGGTATGACCGCACTGTTCGACGGCGGTGCCCTCGAACGGATCTGAACCGGCCTCCTCAGAGATCGAGTGTCCGCAACCCGCGAACCGCTGTCTCTGCGTTCAGGGAATCGATGAGCGACCGGGGGAGGGGTTCCGATGTGGCAATCGCCATGAGCGCCCGACCTTCGTGATTGCGCCCGATGTGCATGTCGTCGATGTTCACACCGGCGTCACCGAACAGTGTGCCCACCCGTCCGATCATGCCGGGCGTGTCGTCGTTGAGCAGGACGAGCAGATTGTCTGCAGGAGGAATGTCGATGGTGAAGTCATCGATCGAGATGATCCTCATCTCACCGGAGAGAACAAGGACCGTCCCGGCGATCGAACTGCCCCCGCCCGAGATCCGAATGCCGTTCACAAAGCCCGATGGGCTGTCGGTGGTTGCGTGGGAACGCACGGCGACACCCGCGTCAGCCGCAAGCTCTTCGGCGTTCACGTACGAGACGGAGAGACCCGAACGAACGCTCATGAGCCCCTTCAACACTGCGAGCTCTGCCATTCGGCAGTCGTACCCGCCGATCTCGCCCGCAAATTCGATGTCGATCTCGGTGGCGTCCGTCAGACGAGCGAACCGTATGCCCAGCTGTTCGGCGACCGGGAGGAACGGTCGAACTTCTTCGCTCACTCCGTGTGCGGCCACATTGACTGCGAACGGAACGAAGTCACCGGCAAGTGCCAGGCTCACCTGTTCGGCGATCGTCACTCCGGCACGATCCTGCGCTTCCACCGTGCTCGCTCCCAGATGGGGCGTCACGACCACCTGCGGGAGCCCGAACAGTGGCGATTCTGTGACCGGTTCGTGATCGAACACATCGAGACCCGCTCCTGCAATCGTGCCGGAGCGGATCGCGTCGGCGACGTCGGCTTCGTCGACGATGCCACCCCGCGCCACGTTCACGATGCGCAGCCCGGGTTTGGCGTCGCGCAGTCGCTGTGCATCGATCAACCCGACCGTTTCGGGCGTGCGGGCGACATGCAGGGTGAGGAAGTCGCTCGCCCGCACAACCTCGTCAAGATCGAGAAGTTCTACGCCGAGTTCGGCGGCGCGAGTTTCGCTGACGAAAGGGTCGTGGCCCACCAACCGCATGCCGAACGCTCGCGCACGTTGCGCAACCAGCGCCCCGATCCTCCCGAGACCCACGATGCCCAGCGTCTTGTCGTGCAACTCGACACCGCCCCATTGCGATCGTTCCCATCTGCCGGCCACCAGCGCGGCATGCGCCTGGGGCACGTTGCGCGCAACGGCCAGGAGCAACGCCAGCGTGTGCTCGGCGGCCGAGATCGAGTTTGACGTGGGGGCGTTGGCCACGATCACGCCGCGCGCGGTGGCAGCCTCGACGTCGACGTTGTCGAGGCCCACTCCGGCTCGGCCAACGACCTTCAGTCGATCTCCGGCGGCGAGCAGGCTGCGGTCGACCTGGGTCGCCGATCGGACGATCAGCGCGTCGGCGCCGACGACTGCGTTCCTGAGCGCTTCGGGGTCGAGGCCCACCGACACGTCGACCACGTGACCGTCTCGGCGAAGCAGCTCGATGCCCGCTTCTGCCAGGGGTTCGGTGATGAGCACTCTCGCCATCGGGCGATCCTACGCGTCGGCGTCGTCGACGTCCTCCCGTCGGAAACCGAGCAGAAACAGAACGGCGTCGAGATGGGGGGCGCTGAGTGTGGTGTCGGCACGGTCTCGCACGACGGGTTTGGCACAGAACGCAATGCCCAGTCCGGCAGCACTGAGCATGTCGAGATCGTTGGCACCATCGCCGACTGCCACCACCTGCTCGAGCGAAACACCCTCTTGTTGGGCAATCGCTTGAAGAAGCGATGCCTTTGCGTTTCGGTCCACGATTGGACCGGTGACGCCGCCGGTGAGAACTCCGTCGCGGACCTCGAGCGTGTTGGCATAGCTGTAGTCGATGCCGAGGTCGCTACGTAAGCGATCGGTGAACGAGTTGAACCCACCGCTGACGATCGCGATGCGATAGCCGAGTCGTCGCACCGTACGAACGAACCTCTCGGCGCCGTCGGTCAGCTCCAGCCGCAGATAGGCGCGATCGATGATTTCCCGGGGCTGACCTTCGAGGAGGCGAACCCGCTGTCGAAGCGACTCCTCGAAGTCGAGCGTTCCCGCCATCGCCGAGTCGGTGATGGCGGCGCATGCGTCGCCGATCCCTGCTTCTGCAGCGAGCAGGTCGATCATCTCGTTCTGGATGAGGGTGGAGTCGACGTCCAGCACGATCAGACGCTGCGATCGCCGTGCGAGGCCGGTGCGTTGAATCGCGACGTCGAAGTCCGAGGCTGCGGCCGCGGCGTCGAGCAGGTGCGCCCGCATCTCCCGTCCATCGCCACCGCGAACTTCGAACTCGTAGCAATAGACCGGCTCGTTCGCGAGTCGTTGGATCCGCTCGATGTTGCCGCCGGCCTTTGCGATTCCTGCGGTGACAGCCTGTAGATCGGCGGGGGAGAGCGACGGCCCCAGCACCGAAACGACCAGCCCGGCGGAGCTGGGCACCGGTGCCTCGTCGACCACGTCGAAATCCACGTCGAGATCTCGTTCCCAGCCCACGAGCAGGACGTCCTTCAACACGTCGTGACCGGCGCTCACATCGACGACAACCTCGAGATTCAATCGACCGCGAACGACCATCTGCTCGATGTCGAGGACCACCGCACCGGCGTGCGCGAGGATCCCCATGATCGCGGTGGTGATACCCGGCTGATCGACGCCGGTGACACGGATGAGAATAGTTTCCGCTGCCGATGCGGGTGTCGTCATGCAGCCTCGGCGAGCTCGGGGTCGTCCGTTCGTCGGTTCGAACGGACGAGCAGTCGGGCGGCGAGCAGCCCGGCAAACAGGCCGAAGAGGTGCCCCTCCCACGAGAGCCCGGGTCGAGGAAGGAACCCGAACAGAATCGTGCCGCCGTAGAGAACGACGGCCACGAGCGCGGCGATGATCGTGAGCGGTCGGCGCTCGAGCAGGGCACTGCCAATGACGAATCCGAAGAGCCCAAAGACCCAGCCGGACGCACCGACGTGGTTCTCGTTGGAACCGATCGCCAGCAGCCAGACGAGCGCTCCGCCAAAGCCGATGATTATCAGGCTGGCAGCGAGGTATCTGCGGAATCCGCGAGCGAGCGCCAGACCGCTGAGGAGTACGAATGGGATGGTGTTCGAGATCAGGTGTGCGAACGATCCGTGGAGAAACGGGGCCCAGGCGATGCCATCCAGGCCATCGATATCACGCGGCTGGATGCCGTTTCCCTCGAGCCGGTCGTCGAGTGCCACCGTGTCGAGGATCTCCACGAACCACATGATTCCGAGGGCGACAACGACGATTCCGAACCCGCCGCGCAGCCACCGGGGCACACCACGCCTGGTGTTTCCCAGATCAGTCGACGGCTCGACCACGGCGTCGTCCATGAGTCGAGTCTACCCATTGACTACCCGCGGATCCGGACCGCCTCCGCAATCACCGCAAGGTGGTCGAGGTCCTTGACATCGAGAACCTGCAGGTAGATGCGGTTGCAGCCGACCGTTTCGAATGCGGTCAGCTTCTCCTGCGCCTCTTCGATCAGGCCGGCGACGCCGCTGCTGCGTAGCTCGGCCGGCTCGCGCCCGATCGCGGCGGCACGACGCGAGAAGTCGGCTTCGGTCGCGCCGATCACCGCGACCTGGGCCGCGGACCAAACCAGTGATTCGGGTGCCCGTTCGCGGGCCTCGCAGTACTCGACGACGTTCGATGTGATGTCGCGCCATGCATCGGGATCGGCGAACCCCACGTTGAACTCGCTCGCATACTGTGCCGCCAACGTCGGAGTCCGACGTTTGCCCCGGCCGCCCACGATGATCGGAGGTGCCGGGCGTTGGTGCGGCTTCGGCAACGCCGGGCAGTCGACAACCCTGAAGTGTGCCCCTTCGTGGGTGAAGGTTTCCTGATCGGCGGTCGACCACAATCCCGAGATGATCTCGAGAGACTCGGTGAGACGATCGAATCGCTCGACGACACCAGGGAACGGAAGGCCGTGGGTGTGATGTTCGGCTTCGTACCAGCCGGCGCCGACCCCCAGCTCGACCCTGCCGCCGCTCATCGCATCTATCTGTGCGACGCGCACGGCCAATTGCGCCGGGTTGTGAAAGGTCATAGGGCTCACGAGTGTGCCCAGTCGTAGGCTTTCTGTGTCGCGGGCGAGACCGGAGATCGTGGTCCAGGCATCGAGGGGTCCGGGTAGACCGCTGGAATCGCCCATGCGCAGCAGGTGCTCCGAGGTGAAGAAACCGTCGAAGCCGAGCTCCTCCGCGCGCGTGGCCAGCGCCAGCACCTCCCCGTAGCTCGTTCCCTGCTGGGGTTCGATGAAGATGCGAGCGTCCATGACGCTGCAACCTAGCGAAGTGCTCAGTTGTTCAGCAGCTGAGCTTCGATTCGTTGCGCGGTAGCGGCAACTCGGCGGCCGAGTTCCTCGGGATCGGTTCCGTTGGGGAAGCGGAACGCGGGCCCGTGGATGTGAAGGGCCAGATTCGTGCGGCCGCTGCTGTCAGAGATCGGGGCGGCCACCGAGTTGATGTCGTCGGTGAACTCCTGGAACACCCACGCAAATCCGTCGGAGCGGATTTGGTTGAACCGGGCTTCGAGCCTGCTGGGGTCGACCATCGTGTTCGACGTGAGGCGGTCGAGTTCACCGGCGAGATAGTTGCTCACCACCGCGCGGCTCGAGTGCGCCAGGATCACGAGACCGGCGGGTACCGCATGCATTGGGGTGGGCTCACCCGTCCAGTCACGCACGACCACGGAACTGTCGGGGTCGTCGACCTGGATGAGTACCCGTACCGAGTCACCTTCGTGGCGATTGAGACCCACGGCTTCGCCGGTGACCTCCATCAGCTCGACCATATGCGGCCGCGCGATGTCGATCAGGCTCTGCCCGACGCGCAACGCGCTTCCGAGTTCAGCGATACCGCCACCGAGTTGGTAACTGCCGTCGGCGTTCTGTCGAACGGCACGCTCGGACTCGAGGCTCGACAGCAGTCGGCTGACAGTGCTCTTCGGTAGACCCGTGCGGTCGCTCAGATCGGTGACACCGGCGGGGCCAAGTGACAACGCGCGAAGGATCGAAAACGCACGTTCGAGTGATTGCACGCCAGCCATAGGCACCCGACTGTACCACGATGTGGAACAGCTCAAACCACGATGCGGAACAGCCTCACGCCGCAGGCTCGATCCGTCGCTGCGCTCCTCGACTCGCTCTGCGGACCGCCAGAGGCCGCGATCCGTCGCTCGTCCCTCGCTCCGGGCGTGCCTACCTATCGGGAGCCTTCGACCGCCGCCGTGACTGTCGCGACGATGTCGGTGAGAGGTACCTCGACCGTAGTGAGTCCCTCACGCGTGGTGAACTCCACACTGCCGTCGGCGATGCCGCGGGGTCCGACGGTGATCCGGTACGGGATGCCGATCAGTTCGCTGTCGGCGAACTTGACGCCCGCCCGGGCGTCGCGGTCGTCGATGATCGCGTCGACGCCCGCCGCTCGTAGGTCGGCATAGATCGATTCGGCGGCGGCCATGGTTGCCTCGTCGTCGATCTTCATCACGGTCACGCAGACCTCGAACGGAGCCACCGATACCGGCCACACCAGCCCCTTGTCGTCGTGGTGAACCTCGGCGACCACGGCCAGGTTTCGGCCGATGCCGATGCCGTAGCTGCCCATGACGATCGGCACGATGTCGCCGGTGGCGTTCGGAACCCTGGCTCCGAAGGCTTCCGAGAAGATCGTCCCGAGTTTGAATATGTGGCCGATCTCGATGCAGCGGACGATCTCGAGCGGCGTGCCACAGCGCGAACAGGCCTCACCGGACGCGACCTCGCGCAGATCCGCCCACTGTCCGACCGTGAGATCGCGGTCGACCCTGACGCCTCGATAGTGGAAGTCGTCCTCGTTGGCGCCGGTGGTCATGTTGACCCGGCCCTCGAGAGCGTGGTCGACGATGACCGAATGGTCGGTCACACCGACGGCCCCGAGGCTGCCGGGCTCGGCGCCTAGGGCGGTGACCGTCTCCTCGACCTTCGCCGGTCGGATCTCGATGGCGCCCGTCGCATCGGCGAGCTTCTGCTGGTTCAGCTGGTGGTCGCCGCGCACGACGACGAGTGTCACCGTCCCGTCGAGCACCATGACCAGCGTCTTCAGCTGGTCGACGGCCGCGGCACCACCGTCGAACTCCTCGAGCGCAGCGATGGTGCGTACGCCCGGTGTGGGAAACTTCTCGAGGTCGATCGCATCGCCCGCTTCGACGGCCGGGAGGGCGGAAGTCGCTTTCTCGATGTTGGCGGCATAGTCGCAATTCGGACATCGGACGACGTCGTCCTCGCCAGCGGGGCTCGGCGTCATGAACTCGACCGAGTCGGTGCCGCCCATCGCCCCCGAGCTGGCCTCGACGCCGAACGCCGGGATGTCGAGCCGTTCGAAGATGCGACGGTAGGCCCGATCGTGGGCATCGAAGGCGGCGTCGAGCCCCGCAGAGTCGATGTCGAAGGAGTAGGAGTCCTTCATGTGGAACTCGCGGACGCGCAGGAGCCCGCTCTTCGGGCGAGCCTCGTCACGGAACTTGGTCTGGATGTGGTACCAGATCTGCGGAAGCTGTCGGTACGAACTGAGCTCACTGGCGACGGTGGCGAAGATCTCCTCGTGAGTGATCCCGAGGGCGTTTTCGGTGCCTTTCCGGTCAACGAGTCGGAACATGATCTCGCCCATCGTGTCCCAGCGTCCGGACTCCTTCCAGATCGATGCCGGGTGCATTGTGGGAAGGAGGAACTCCTGCCCTCCGATCGATTCGATCTCGTCCCGCACGATCTGTGCGACCTTCTGGTTGACCCGCCAGCCGAGCGGCAGCATCGAATAGTGGCCTGCGTGGAGCTGGCGGATGAAGCCACCGCGCACCAGCAATTTGTGGCTCGCGGCCTCGGCGTCGGCCGGGGCGTCGCGGAGCGTGGGGATGAAGAGGTTGGACCAGCGCATCCCCGGTATCTACCACGCTGGGCGACCGCTGCGACCGATGACGCGCTCACGTCTCAATCGTCGTCGTTTTCCTCTTGCCGCTACGTCCGCCTGTGGCAAGGCTGATGGCGTGTGCCGAGTACACTTCGCCTCGAAATCGCGTCGCCTCGCGAGCGGTTTCACACATGCGCATCGAAGATGCGTCCATGGAACGATTTCGAAGGGGCAACGATGCCGAGAACACGACTGACAACGCCGCTCGTGCGCAAGGACGGCGAGCTGGTCGAGGCCACGTGGGACGAAGCACTCGACCGTGTGGTCGAGGGCTTTGCAGAGGCCCGACCGACGGGCGACACGTCGTTCGGCATGTTCAGCTGTTCGAAGTCGACGAACGAGATGAACTACGCGGCCCAGCGCTTCGCCCGTGTCGTGATGGGGTCGAACGACATCGACTCGTGCAATCGAACTTGACATGCCCCGTCGGTGGTCGGTCTGGCCACAGTGTTCGGAGCCGGCGGCGGAACGTCGTCGTACAAGGAGATCGAGGAGACCGACTGCATCCTGTTGTGGGGAAGTAACGCCCGCGAGGCGCATCCGATCTTCTTCCACCACCTGCTCAAGGGCCTCGACAACGGCGCCTCGATGTACTCGATCGATCCGCGGCGCACGTCGTCGGCCAAGTTCGCCGATGTGTGGTTGGGCATCGAGGTCGGAAGCGACGTGGCGCTGGCCAACACCGTGGCGCGTGAAATCATCGCCGCCGATCTCCACGACAAGGAGTTCATCGAACACTCGACCGTCGGGTTCGATCAACTGAAGGCCGCGGTCGAGCCCTACACCCTGCAGCGAGGTGCCGAGCTCACGGGGGTTCCGGCCGAGGCCATCCGCGAGATGGCACACGCCTACGCCATGGCCGAGACGGCCCAGATCTTGTGGACACTCGGCATCACCGAACATCACAACGCGGTCGACAATGTGCTGGCGTTGTGCAACCTGGCCCTGTTGACCGGCCACATCGGTCGGTGGGGAAGTGGTTTGGTTCCGCTGCGCGGTCAGAACAACGTGCAGGGCGGCGGCGACATGGGTGCGTTGCCCGACAAGCTTCCGGGCTTTCAGAGCGTCGACGACGATGTCGCACGCGGCAAGTTCGAAGCGACGTATGGCGTCGAACTCAATGCTGAGCCCGGCATCCACCTGACGCTGATGTTCGAGGCCATGGAACGCGGCGAGATGAAGGCCGTCTATGTCATCGGCGAGAACCCTGCCGACAGCGAGGCCGACATCCACCACGCTCGCAAGCTCCTCGAGGG
>JBPCTR010000177.1:0-2775 GCA_051011575.1 Acidimicrobiales bacterium
GAAGTGGATCATGGGACCCGAGTCCGACGCCGTTTGGTACGGCCAAGAGGGCGAACCCGAACGATGGGAGCCAGACGAGGATGCGACCGCTTCCATCAATTACACCTCGGGTACGACCGCCCGCCCCAAGGGGGTCGAGCAAACGCATCGTGCCCGCTGGACCAATGCCGTGACGTTCGGTTGGCATGCCACGGTTACCGACCGCGACGTCTATTTGCACACCCTGCCGATGTTCCATTGCGACGGCTGGGGGATGCTGTACACGGTCAGCGCCATGGGTGTGAAACATGTCGTTCTGAGAAAGGTCGATGGCCCCGAGATCCTCCGGCGAGTCGAGGATCACGGCGTCACGCTCATGTGCGGCGCTCCGGCCGTTGTTGCTGCGGTGCTCGACGCCGCCAAGGACTGGGACGGCGAGATTCCCGGTCGGGGCAAGGTCCGAGTCGTCGTCGCCGGTGCACCCCCTCCCACCGCAACCATCGAACGCGTCGAAACCGAACTCGGCTGGGAATTCATCCAGATCTACGGCCTCACCGAAACCGCTCCCCTGCTTACGATCAACCGCTGCCGCCCGGAGTGGGACGAGCTCACGCCGAACGAACGCGCGCAGCGGCTCGGCCGTCAGGGCGTTCCGACGGTCGGTGTCGAGATGCACGTGTCGCAGTCCGGTGAGTTTCTGGCGCGCAGCAACAATGTGCTCAAGAGCTACTGGGCCAACCCCGACGCTTCGGCGCAGGCGCTGGAAGGCGGCTGGTTCCACACCGGTGACGGCGGGCATGTCGACGGCGACGGGTACTACACGATCACCGACCGCAAGAAGGACGTGATCATCTCGGGTGGGGAGAATGTGAGCTCGATCGAAGTCGAAGACGTCCTCTTCAACCACGCCGCCGTCACCGAGGTCGCCGTGATCGGTGTTCCACATGAGAAGTGGGGTGAAACCGTGAAGGCTCTCGTCGTCGTGGCCGACGGGTCAGAAGTCTCCGAGCAGGAACTGATCGACCACTGCCGCGACAAGATGGCCCATTACAAGTGCCCGACATCTGTCGAGTTCCGAGAAGAACTCGCCCGCACCGCCACCGGCAAACTTCAGAAGTTCAAGCTGCGCGCTCCCTACTGGGAAGGCATGGAGAAGGCCGTGAACTAACTTCAGCGGTCGCAATCTGTCGCTTCGCTCCTCGATGCTCGGCTGCTGCGCCGGAGGCGGCGAGCCGCTCCTCGTCCCTCGTCGCTCCCGAAAGGAAATATGCGTGTCCTTTACACCGACTCAATTGACCTATGACGTCAGCGATCGGATCGCGACGATCACGCTGAATCGGCCGGACAAGCTGAACGCGTTCACGTCACGCATGGTGCATGAGATGTTGGCTGCGCTCGATGCGGCCGATGAAGACGACGAGGTGCGGGCGATCATCATCACCGGCGCTGGTCGCGGGTTCTGCGCAGGCGCCGACATGTCGGCCGGTGCAGACACGTTCGAGAAGACGAGTGGGGCCGACATGGCCGATGACGATCCCTCGGGTCTCAAAAATCGCGACGGTGGAGGGATCGTTTCCCTGCGGATCTTCAATTCGTTGAAACCTGTGATCGGCGCGGTCAATGGGCCCGCCGTCGGCGTTGGCTCGACGATGCTGCTTCCGATGGATATTCGCCTGGCGTCGACGAAGGCTCGATTCGGCTTCGTGTTCTCTCAGCGCGGAATCGTTCCCGAGGCTGCTTCAAGCTGGTTTCTACCGCGCGTGGTCGGCATCAGTACGGCCCTCGAGTGGTGCTTCAGCGGTCGGGTCTTCGAAGCGGACGAAGCTCTCGCCAGCGGCCTCGTTCGCAGTCTCCACGAGCCGGAGGATCTTCTCCCCGCTGCACGTGCCATCGCGTCCCAGATCGCCGAGAACACATCGGCCGTGTCGGTGACGATGGCGCGCCATCAGCTGTGGCGAATGTTGGGGGAGTCGCATCCGATGGCCGCGCATCGGATCGAATCGAAGGCCGTGCCACAACTGGGCGCCGGCGCTGATGCAATCGAGGGGGTCACCTCGTTCTTCGAGAAACGGCCGCCGAACTTCACCATGGGCCCGTCGCGCGACATGCCCGACGTATTTCCATGGTGGACTGAACCTGAGTTCCACGAACCGGAGGAATGACCATGTGTCGAAACATCACGACGCTACGAGGCCTGGAGCCGTCGGCAACGACCGAGGAGATCGAGGCCGGCGCGCGGCAGTACGTCCGCAAGATCACCGGCGTACAGAAGACCTCTGCGGCCACCGAAGACGCCTTCGAGCGGGCGGTGGCGATCATCGCCCAAGCCAGCGCTGACGTGCTGGCCGAGTTGCCACCGCGGAAGGTTCCGCCGAAAACGGTGCCTCCCCTGCGCCGCCTCGCAGCCCGCTAGGTCGTTCGGCACATTCCGCGTCGAACCCATTGACAAATATTGAGCGAATGCTTAATTTGAGCAGATGCTCAACAACTCCACAGCCGGCTCCTCTGCGTTGGCTGCACTGATGGCGGCATTTGCCAGCCTCTTCGTTCTCTGCATCATTGTCGTGTTCGGTATGGCGGTGAGCGACACGCTCTCCGGCTCGGAGGCATTGGCGGCGTCGGGGTTCATCGCGGTGATGATCTTCGTCATTGGAGCGATGTTCACGCCCATCGCCGCGGCACTCGGCGCGATCATCGGAGCGCTACGCGCGCCCCAAGCGGCCTGGCTCGTGGGACCCGTCGCCGGAGCAGTTATCGGATTTCAGATCGGTTCCCAAGATGCCTCAGAGATATGGC
>JBPCTR010000178.1:0-15655 GCA_051011575.1 Acidimicrobiales bacterium
AGGTCTTCGCCCGTCCCCGAATCGGGGTGATCAGCACCGGCGATGAACTCATCGATGGTCCCGAGCCGCTCGAGATCGGCCAGATCCGAGACGCCAATCGACACACGCTGCTCGCGCTCGTTTCCGAGATGGGTGCCGAGAGTATTGACCTCGGCGTCGTCGGCGACGACGAGGACGAGATCCGCGTGGCCATGCTTTCGGCTGCTGCATCGTGTGATGCCCTCATCACGAGCGGGGGCGTATCGATGGGCGACTTCGACTACGTCAAGAAGGTCCTCACCGAGATCGGCGACATGCGCTGGATGCAGGTGGCAATAAAACCCGCGAAGCCACTGGCCTTCGGCACGATCGATGGCACGCCGATCTTCGGGCTCCCCGGAAACCCGGTGTCGTCGATGGTGTCCTTCGAGCTCTTCGCCCGTCCCGGTATTCGAGCCATGATGGGCCACGATGATCCGATCGTAAGACCGATCACGGGCATCGCCGGAGAACCGCTTTCGCGTCGAGCAGATGGGAAAACCCACTTTGCCCGGGTGACCGCAGTACCGGGCAATGATGGCCGCTACGTCGCGGGCTTCTCCGGCGGACAGGGATCTCATCAGCTGTCGGCGATGGCAAACGGCAATGCGCTGGCGATCGTGCCCGACGGTGACGGAGTCGCGCACGGCGATCCCGTCGACCTCTTGCTGCTCACACCTTGAGTTCGTCGCCCGATAGCAGGCGGCCGATGTTTGCGCGATGCCGGGCAACCACGAGCGCGGCCACGGCAAACGACGCGATCAGCTCCGCGACATGGTCGTGCAACACGATCGCTCCCACCGGTAGAAGCACCGCGATCAACAGCGAGCCGACCGATGCACGCTTCGTGAGCTTGACCACCACGACGAACACGACGATCAACATCAAGCCGTAGATCGGAAAGAGTGGCAAAGACCCACCACCAGCTGTTGCCACTCCTTTGCCACCCCGACGCCAGCGCGCCAGGGGGAACACATGGCCGAACGTGGCCGTTGCCCAGACGACCGCGGCGTACTCGCGGTCGAATACGACCAATGTCGCGAGGACGGGAACAAGGCCCTTCGCGACGTCGACCACCACCGTGATCAGGCCATAGGTTGCGCCCGAAGTCCGCCAGACGTTGGAAGCGCCAGGATTTCCGGAGCCCTCCTTGGAGTGGTCGTGTCCGGAGAGCATGCCCACGACGCTGGCGGTCGGGAAGGAGCCGGCGAGATAGGCAGCCACGGCGAGCACCACTGCGAGAACAACGTCGTTCACGCGCACATGCTAGGTGGAACAACCGGACCGAGGTTGCCGTTGGTACTCGATGGCCCAATACTTCCCAAGGCCGTTTCTTCGCATCCGGAGGGTGACGACACCAATGCCGACGTACCAGTACCGCTGCAAGAGCTGCGGCGACGAGTTTGAGAAGGTGCAGTCCTTCTCCGACGACTCGACGCCGAAGTGTCCAACGTGCGGCACCCGTTCGAAGAAGAACATCTCGAAGGTCTTCGGTGCCGTCGGCATCAGCTTCAAGGGCGATGGCTTCTACAAGAACGACCATGCCAAGAAGGGCAAGAAGTCGAGCTCGAGTTCGAGCTCATCAAAGAGTTCCGAGGATTCTTCCTCATCGTCTTCGGAATCCTCCTCGTCGGAGTCCTCGTCGTCATCGAGCTCCTCATCGTCCGATTCGGCGACGTCCTCGAAGGCCGACTGAGGTCCGCTCATCTGCGGGTGATCACGATGTGTCCGGACACGATGGTCCGAGCCACCAACGTCACCAGATCCTGATCGACCGCCACGGTCACAGCGTCGGGCTCGACCCGCAGAACGATTGCTTCGACCGATCGTTCCGACACATGGTTCGACCCGTCGAATGGATCGCTGATCAGCACCAGATCGATGGGATCGCCGACACCGATCGGCGGCGTCGAGTCGTCCATCGCTATGGCTACTGCCCGCGTGCCGTCGGCTACAACCAGCCCCGAGCCATCGGATCCCGCGAGGTGGCGGTTGGTGATCACCTCACCCGTGCGTGCGCCGATCACCAGCGTCCGGTCGCCGTGTGGCAGCCGCGTGAGCGCGTCATCGACAACGAGCGAGCGCGGCAGGTCCCGCACCTCGAGGTCTGCTGACACGAGATTCGATCCAACCGAAAGGTCGGAAGCGGCCACAACGACAGGGTGGTGTGGCCCCCATCGGTCCTGTGCATCGCGTGCTCTTCCCCAGCTGCTCGCCCACACGAGGGTGGCGCTGGCCAGCAGTGTCAGAACAAGGGTTCGGCGCAGAACGCGTCGGCGAACGGCGACTGCCCGCAGCGACGCGAGCCGGAGGCGGAGACGAAAGGGAATCCACCGCCACGGTTGTCGCAAACGGCCGAGGCCGGGGCGCGTCGACACGCGGATCGAGGATCTGATCACAGCTTTCCTCCGGAGAAGACTCGACGGGGGAAGTCGCTGCGCCGAGTGTAGCTATTCGGAAGGTGCCGACGCTCGTCAATACCCGCTTGAGAGTTCTGTCAGATCTCGGCCAGTGCTTTGGTGATCTCGACCACAGCCGCCTTGCCGTCCCCGTAGAGCATCATCGAGTTCTGAGCCGCGAAGAGTGGATTCGGGATGCCAGCGAAGCCCGGCGAGAGCGACCGCTTGATCACCACCACCACCCGCGCCTTGTCCACGTCGAGGATCGGCATTCCGGCGATTGGCCCCTCGCTGCCTCGAGCCACGGGGTTGACCACATCGTTGGCCCCGATCACGATCGCGACGTCCGTCTGTTCAAACGTTGGATTCACCTCGGCCATCTCGATCAGGGCCTCGTATTCGATCTCCGCCTCGGCGAGAAGGACATTCATATGACCCGGCATGCGGCCGGCCACTGGATGGATGCCGAACACCACATCGCAGCCGTTCGCCTGAAGCGCGCGGGTGAGGTCACGAACGGCATGCTGTGCCTGGGCGACAGCGAGACCGTAGCCAGGAACGATCACCACCCGTTCCGCGGAGTCGAGGATCATTGCCACCTCATCGCTCGACGTCGACGTGACCTTTCCGTCGTAGACCTCGTCGGCATCGGCGCCTCCCCCGGCCGACGGTGGGTCACCGAACAGCACGCTCACCAGCGTCCGGTTCATCGCCTTCGTCATGATGCCAGTGAGGATCAGGCCGCTCGCTCCGACGAGCGCTCCGGCGATGATCAAGAGGGCGTTGTCCAGCACGAAACCGGCGGTCGACGCAGCGAGTCCCGACATCGAGTTCAACAGCGCGATCACGACCGGCATGTCAGCGCCGCCAATCGGCGATGTCGCGGTTACACCGAGCACACCCGCCGCCGCGACGAGCAGCCAGAACCAAACGCGTTGGTGGGGATCATTCACCATGAGCACGCCGAGCACGAGCGATGCTCCGGCAAGAGCCACGTTCACTCCGCGAGCGCCCGGAACCACGACGCCCTCCCACACCTCGAGGAGCTTGGTCGCGGCCACCAGGCTTCCCGTGAAGGTCACCGCACCGATGAACGCCGTGACGCCAGCGGCAACGCTGACCTGCACGTCTTCGGTCCCCCGGCCGACGGCCTCGAAAAAGGACGCAGCCGCAACGAGCACCGACGCCAGGCCACCGAACCCGTTGAAGAGCGCGACGAGTTGCGGCATTGAGGTCATCTGCACTCGAAGCGCCAGAGCGCCGCCGACGAGCGCACCGATCACGACACCTACGAAGAGCTGCCAAAACGAGACGATCTGGCGGTCCGTGAGCGTGACGAGCACGGCCACAAGCATCCCGGCCGCACCCAGCTGATTGCCACGCACCGCCGTGCGGGGTTTGCTCAGCCCCTTCAACCCCAGCACGAACAATGCAGCGGCGACGACATACCCAAGTCCGATCAGGTCGTCGCTCGTCATGTCTCGACCTCTGAAGGCGTGGCTGTGCGCTTCCGGCGGAACATCGACAACATCCGGTTCGTCACGAGGAATCCGCCCACGACGTTCACGGTGGCGAGCGCTACGGCCACGATCGCGAGGACGGTCGTGAGGGTCGAATACTCCGTTCCCGAAGACACCAGTGCGCCTACGAGCGTGATGCCCGAAATCGCGTTCGAACCCGACATCAACGGTGTGTGAAGCGTCGGCGGAACCTTCGTGATCAGCTCGATCCCGAGGAATACCGCGAGGACGAACAAGGTGAGTGCGAGAATCGGGTCCACGTCAGCTCCGCTCTGCCTTCGACAACGCCTCGAGGGTCCGCTGGTGGCAGATATCTCCACCCGACGCGACGAGCATGGCTCCCGTGATCTCGTCGTCGGGATCCAGGTGGACCTCACCCTCGGTCGTCAGATGGTCGAGCAGCGCACAGATGTTGTTCGACAACATGCGGGAAGCGCTCCGGGGCGAGCGGCTGGCGAGATGCGTCGGTCCGATCACGGTGACTCCGCCGTGATCCACGATCTCGTCGACGACGGTGACCTCGCAGTTCCCACCACGCTCAGCGGCGAGATCAACCACGAGCGCTCCAGGCCGCATGTTCGCGACCATGGCGGCCGTCACGAGTTGGGGCGATGCCGCTCCTGGGATTGCAGCGGTCGTGATCACCACATCTGCGTCCGCAATGACGGGCGACAGAAGATCCTGCTGGGCGCGGTTCTGGTCCTCGGACTGGGCCTTCGCATAGCCGCCCGCCCCTTCCGAGTCGTGGGTGTCGATCTGCAGTTCGACCGCCTTCGCACCGAGCGAACGAATCTGTTCACCGGCGGCCGGACGGACGTCGTACGCATCGACGACCGCACCGAGTCGTTTGGCCGTCGCGATCGCTTGGAGTCCGGCAACACCCGCACCAAGAACGAACACTCGGGTCGGGGTGATCGTTCCGGCTGCGGTCATCAACATCGGGAACATCGAAGGTGCCATCGTGGCGGCGAGCAGGACGGCTTCGTAGCCCGACACCGTCGCCTGGGAGCTCAGCACGTCCATACTTTGGGCGCGTGTGATCCTCGGGACGAGTTCGAGCGCGATGATCGATGCTCCGGTGGA
Source organism: Acidimicrobiales bacterium (assembly GCA_051011575.1). Lineage (GTDB taxonomy): Bacteria > Actinomycetota > Acidimicrobiia > Acidimicrobiales > SHLQ01 > SHLQ01. The sequence continues at coordinate 5,021 of JBPCTR010000178.1, forward strand.
TGCAAGTCGAGCACAGTTCGCCGGCTTCCAGATCGGGTCGAGCAGAGCGATCAGCGTTCGATCGGCGCCGAGGGCTTCCGCGATCCCGTCGTCACGATCGTGCGTGCCGCTCCCGCGCACCTGTAGCAATATGTCGAAGTCCCGGAGCACGGACTCACGGGATCCAACCTGGGCCCCAGCGCTGCGGTATGCGTCGTCGGTGAACCCCGCACCAGTGCCGGCCTGCGACTCGATGACCACGTCATGGTCCATCGCGGTCAGCCTCTCGGCGCCTTCGGGTGAGGTCGCGACGCGGCGCTCACCGTCCGCAGTCTCGACGAGTACTCCTATACGCATGCGCGGCGATTCGGTGGTGTCGGCATCCGCAGATGTTCATGAGTGGCGCCGGCCGACGCCAAGTCGTGGAAGAACCAGGCCGGTCGCATCAGATGACGTCGATGGCGAGGAGTCCGAAGGCGAGAAACCCGATGGCGAGGCGGTACCAACCGAACACTTCGAAGCCCTTCTCGTTGAGCCAGGCGACCATCCACTTCACCGCCACCATCGCTGACACGAAGGCGACGACGAGGCCGATGAGCGGAGTGACGATGCCGAAGGTGTCGATGAGCTGCTCGCCGCCCTGGAGGCCCTCCCACGCAGTCGCTGCCGAGAGCGTGATGAGTCCGAGCAGGAAGCTGTACTCGACGGCAGCCCGAAGCGACAGGCCCACCAGCACGGCAGCAATGATCGTGATGAGCGATCGACTGACCCCCGGCCACATGGCGATGGCTTGCATCACGCCGATGATGGCGGATTGACGCATCGTGAGAGACGTGAGCTCGGCGCCGCCGCGATCGAACCACCCCGACCTCGACAGCCACAGCACCACCAATCCCCCCACCAGCCATGCGGCGGCGATGGGGCCCGGATCGAACAGGCGGTCCTTCACGGGTTCTTCCAACGCGAGCGCGATCACGACGGTGATCGTGAACGACACGGCCAGCGCCCCAACGAGACGGCGCCCGGCGTCGTCACGACCCCGGAGACCGTCGATCATTTGCCGGATCCGACCCCAGTAGAGAAACAACACGGCGATGATGGCGCCGACCTGGATGCAGATCGCATACGTCTCGATGGCCTGTCGGGTGGCTTCGGTGTCGTCGAGGCCGAGCAATCGGTTCGCCACGAGCAGGTGACCCGTGCTCGAGACCGGCAGGTATTCGGTGATCCCCTCGACAAGTCCGAGAACGATGGCCTCGGCCGCGTTGAGGTCGGTGTTGCCAGTCACGGACATCAATCGGCCCGATAATTCGTGCATCAAGCGGTCAGGCCCCGCTCAGCGATACATCACCGATGGCGAGGGAGACGGGCCCCGACCCACTCGGCAACCACTCGGTGTCCGCGCCGACCGACACGATGTCGGTGAGCATCTTCTGAATCGTGGAGGCGATCGTCGCCTCCCGAATCGGTTCGGCCAACACGCCGTCACGGATCATCAGCCCCTCGGCACCGACGGAGAAGTCACCGCTGACCCCGTTCACACCCGAGTGCAGCCCCGACATCGAGGTGACGAGAATCCCCGCGTCGATTTCCGCGATGATCGACTCGAGATCGCCCGTGCCGGGCTGCATGATCACCGCGTGCGCGCCCACGCCGGGGGTCGAACGGTGGCTCCGCACCCCATTCGCGGTCGTACCGTGGCCCGATCGGCGGCCGGTGTAGGTGTTGTGCAGGAAGCCGGCGAGCACGCCGGACTCGAACAGCGGCACGCGGCGGCACGTCTGGCCTTCGTCGTCGACGGAGGTAGCGCCGAACGAGCGTGTCTCGGTTGGATCATCGCTCACGCTGAGCAGCGGCGAGGCGACCTGCTCGCCCATCCGGTCGACGAACGGTGAACGCCCCTTCAGCACGCCCTCGCCGTTCAACATGCCCACGGTGATCCCGATGATGCTGGCGGCCATTCGGGGCTCGAGCACGATGGTGAGGCGTTGCGAGCGAGGCTGGGTGGCGCCGAGGAGGCGAGTGGCTCGATGGACGGCATCGGTGGCGGCGACGTCGATATCGAGGGCGGTCGGACCGAACCCGACGTCGTACCCTCCGGCGATCTTCGTCTCGTCTCCCTGCCGAGCGAGCGCTGCAACCGAAACCGACGCTCCCGTTCCGCGATCGGTCGCCCGGACCCCGGTTGTGGTCGCGAGGGCCATCTCGCCCGAGCTGTCGGAATACGTGGCCGCCCGAACCGACCCCACCCGCGGATCGAGCGACACCGTTCGAGCCTCGAGGTCGATCGCGAGCTGAACCTTCGCTTCGGTCGACAGTGTTGCCACCGAGTCGTCCCAGTGATCGTGTTCGATCGGATCGCCCCCATCGGGTTCCGCGAGCGCGACCCATTCGTCGGGTTCGGCGAACGCGACGTTGTCGCGCGCCTCGGCGAGCGTCTCTGCGATCACGTCCGGGTCGAGGGAGCCGGCATGTGCGAACCCGGCCTTCCCGTCGACGATCACGCGAATCCCGATCCCCGCCGACGAGGCGGAGGTGAAGGACTCGACCGCACCTTCGTACGACTTCACCTCGGTGGAAGTCCCCCGCGCCGTGTACGCCTCGACCTGTTCGCCGGGGTGCGCACGATCGGTGACGCTCTCGGCCAGATGAAGCAGGTCGGTCATCCCGAGAGCCTACGATCAAAGCCATGCCGTGGTGGTTGTGGGTCGTGGTCGTCGGGGGGCTCGCGCTCCTCGGGGTGGTGATCTACGACCTGCTCCAGACGAAGCATGCGATCCTTCGCAACTTCCCCATCGTCGGCCACTTTCGGTACATCCTCGAACGGGTAGGCCCCGAGCTCCGCCAATACATCGTCACCGACAACGACGAGGAACGCCCCTTCAGCCGCGACCAGCGTCGGTTCATCTACGCGAGTGCCAAGGGAGAGAACTCGTATTTCGGTTTCGGGACCGACAACGACATCGATGTCCCGAACTATCTGATCATCCGCCACGCCGCTTTTCCCCACTCGGCCGACCCCGACGGGCAGGCCGACGACGTTCCGATGGCGAAGGCAATCGGTGAGCATCACAACCGGTCGAAGGCGTTCCAGCCGGCATCGGTACTCAACCTGTCGGCGATGAGTTATGGATCCCTGTCGGCGGTGGCGGTCGAGGCACTGAATCGCGGTGCCAAGATCGCCAACTGCCTCCACAACACCGGCGAGGGCGGAATAAGCGATCATCATCGCCACGGCGGGCCGCTCGTGTTCCAGATCGGCACCGGCTATTTCGGTGCCCGAAAAAGCGATGGCCGATTCTCGATCGACACAATGCTCGCGTCGATGGAGGGGGCCGACGTAAGGGCCATCGAGGTCAAACTCAGCCAGGGCGCCAAGCCCGGCCTGGGTGGTGTCCTACCGGGTGGGAAGGTCACGGCCGAGATCGCGCGGGTGCGCAACGTCGAGATCGGGGTGACCGTGCGTAGCCCCAACCGACATCCCGAGTTCAGCGACGTATCGGGGCTGATCGACTTCGTCGAGGACATCGCGTCGGCCACCGGACTTCCCGTCGGCATCAAGTCGGCGGTGGGCGAGAAGGCGTTCTGGCACGAGCTCGCCGAGAAAATGCGGACGACGACCCGCGGACCCGACTTCATCTCCGTCGACGGAGGCGAAGGAGGAACCGGGGCAGCACCGCTCCCCTTCAGCGACCACGTCGCGCTTCCATTCCGCGACGGGTTCGCCGAGGTCTATCGGGCGTTCGCCGACGAAGGCATCCACCGCGATGTCGTATTCCTGGGCGCAGGCCGGTTGGGGTTGCCGGCCAACGCGATGACGGCGTTCGCAATGGGCGTCGACGGTATCAGCGTGGCTCGGGAGGGAATGATTGCCATCGGCTGCATCCAGGCTCAGAAATGCCACACGAGCCACTGCCCGACCGGTGTCGCCACGCATAGCCGGTGGCTCACCCGCGGGCTCGACCCGAGCGACAAATCCGTTCGATTCGCCAACTACATCGCGTCGACACGGCACGAGATCCTGCGTCTGGCGCATGCCATGGGGGCCGACCATCCGAGTCGCATCGATCCGGACCTGGTTGGGGTCCGAGCCGATGGTGCCCGATTCGTCCCGATTCGGGAGATGTACGGGTACGACCCGAGCTGGTAGCCGGCCGGCCGATTCGGCTAGTCGATCGGGATCCGAATCCACTGGCTCGTGTCGCCCGACGACCGGAATGAGTAGTCGAACAGCAGGATCTCGTCGTCGCCGACAGCCATCAGCTGAGTCTCGCCTTCGTAGCCACTGCCGAGGTCAACACCGTCGAGGAGCTTCCATGTGACGCCGTCGGTGGAGAAGTAGAGCTCGGACCGGGTGTCGGGCTCTTCGAAGTCGAAATCGTCGTCGGGGTACACGTCCGAGTACGCCTCCTCGAACATCTCTTCGGTGAAGGTGACCAGATCCTCGCCCGAGTCGGGGTCGAGGAATGTCATTGCTCCGGAGCGCTCGTCGGCGCGCATCACGCCCTCGATCTCGAGTGCACCGAAGTTGTCGGACTGCTCGAGCTGTTCGAAGGTCACCTCGTGCACCGTGGCGCCGGATGCGTCGACCAGAGTCACCCATGCATCGGGCGAGCCCTCGTTCATGATCAGCGTGAAGCCGTCGTTGACGATCTCGATGATCGGCGGTTCGAACACCGGGTAGGGCTCAATCGCACCCATGACCTTGATCGCGGTGCCGGCGGGGCCGCTGATGACCTGGGCATAGCCGCCGTAGAGATCGCTTCCGAGGTCGGCGTCGACCCATGTGGCGCCCCGATCGGTGGAGGTGCGCAGGACCATCGATCCATCGGTGCTGCTCGACCCGGTCGCGACGAGGGTCGACCCGGCCACGGCGAGTTCGTGCAGACCGTCACCGTCGATCGTGGCCCGCACGTCCCAGTCGGACCCGTTTGCGGATCCGAGGACGATCGTCGAGGGCTGGCGGGAGCTGAAGTCCTGAACAGCGGCCACGAACTCACCGTCGACGCTCGCAAGGCCACCGGGATATCCGGCCGCCGGGAGGGTGGTGAGTGTGTACGGCCCGCCCACTGGACCGCTCAGCACCTCGGGGCTCATGGGCTCGTATTCGAACTGGTAGGACTCGATGATCGCGTCGTGAACTGGAGTACCCGGCTCGATCGTGACCAGCACGTCCTGTTCAGGAGGCTGCTGCGCCTCCATCGCCGCGGTGAACTCCTCCTCGATCCGTGCCCGCTCCTCGTCGGAGTCGGCAGCCGCCATCGCCTCTTCGAATTCGATGTGTACCTCCTCCATCTCCTCGTGATCACACGAGTAGACGACGATCGGCTCGTCCGGGCCCGAAACCTCGGACCCACAGAAGTTCGACAGATCCTGTTCGGTGATCAGACCGGCTTCGAAGAGAATTCTCATCTCGTCGGGACCCTGGGGGTGCCGCTCGACGATCGCCACGACGCGGTCGCCCGCTGCTGCGAGGCGGTTGACGCTGACGAACACGGACGCGTCGGATGTGTCGAGTTCGGGAATCGGTGACAACGTCCAGGTCGTGAGGTCGGGCGTCGTCGCAATGCTCATCTTCGGACCGAGTTCGAAGCCGAACATCTCGTCGATCTCGCTCACGTCCTCGCCCGGCTCGGGCCATTCCTGAAAGAGGCCCACCCAGCCACCGTCGTACGCGACGACCGACGTCAGATTGCCGTTCTGGGGAAGTCCGTTCGTGGGCGACGAACTCCAATCGAGCCCATCGGAGGAGCGGTCGATGGTCATGCCGTCCTCGTGATACGCGATCGCGGCGAAGCCGTCGTCGGTCGCGAACACGGTGCCCGGGCCGCCGTAGTAGGCCGACGCCTGAGCGTGGTCAGCAGCGAACTCGGCGTCGCCGCTCGATGCGCTACTGGTCGCCTCTGCTGTCGAATCGGACTCATCGTCAGGCGTGTCGACGATCGTCTCATCCGCGACCGCTTCATCGACCACGGCGTCGTCGTCGCTCGTCTGCTCCGACGCCACCTCGGTCGGCTGGTCCTCGGATGCGACGAAATATGCGCCGGCGAGCAGGGCACCCACCATTGCGGCGCCGGCAACCGCAATACGTGCCGTCGAGCGGCTCGGCGGGTCGATGGGCGCTGCGATCTCGATCTCGTGAACCGCATCCCACTCGACGCTCTCGTTCGGATCGCTACCTTCCACGGTCATTGCACTCCTCTGATCTGCCGCCAACCGGATGGTGCCGCTGCCGCGAAGAATTCAGGCGATCGGACACCCTTCGATCACTAAACGCCCAGCGGGCTCGTTTGGTTCGATCGAAAGAGAACTATTCGCCGATGTCCTCGTTCCAGAGCTCGGGCCGCGCGGCGATGAACTCCTCCATAAGCGTGACACAGCGGGGGTCGTCGAGCACGGCAACCTCTACACCGCGGCTGCGCACGTAGTCCTCCGGGCCTTGGAAGGTCTGATTCTCGCCCACGACGATGCGGGGGATCCCGAACAGGAGCGCCGTCCCCGAGCACATGTCGCACGGTGAAAGAGTCGAGTACAGCGTGGCTTGGCGATAGCTGCTCCCCGGGAGTCGCCCTGCGTTCTCGAGGCAGTCCATTTCGGCGTGCAGGATCGCTGATCCGCGTTGAACCCTCTGGTTGTGTCCGCGTCCCACGATCTCGCCGTCGACCACCAGCACGGACCCGATCGGGATTCCGCCCGACTCGAGCCCACGCGTCGCTTCGGCGATTGCGGCATCGATGAACGGGTCGTGTTCGGATGTCACGAGCCGGCCGTCACACCGATGGTCGGCCTCACCGGTTCGTCGAGAGGGACCGTGATCGGATCTGCCCCGAGAGAGGTGGGCAGGGGGCAGGTTTCGAGCATTTCCTCGAGGGCCAGCCGTTCGTCGGGGTCCGCGCCGAGCCCCCACCGGGCCTTGACAGCGATCCAGTCGACGGCGTAGGCGCACCACAGTCCTTCGTCGGCCGGTTTCCACCCGGCAGGATCGAGACCTCGGGGGTTATGACCGCTGTCGGTGGAGATCACCTGAAGCGATGCCGGATGTGCGAGGTCGGCCACGTATGCATCTCGGGTTCGGGCGTCCCAACGCCATCCGCCGGCGCGGTGGACCTCGACCGTGGGAACGTGCAGTACAACTTCGGCGTCGACGGCACGCACGAGGCGGCGATCCTGGTAACGATCGATCCAGCGTCCGCGATCCACGACGCAGTCGAGGTCGTCGGCATAGGTCACGTCGATCGCCGATCGTGCGATGAACACGCGCTCGTCGACCGAGATGCATCCGTCGGGACGAGGCATCCAGTCGCCGGTCGCGAACAGCACATCGGAAGGCACGACGGTTTCGGGGTCGAGTGCGTCCAGGCGTTCGAACGCGATGCCGGGAGCAAGCGCTGACGCAGAGATTCGACGCTCCTCGACCTCCGCGGGTGTCTCGGCCGCAAAGATGACCTCGGGGATGGTTGTGGGTGCGGACGCCTCGTCGGATGCCCCCGCCTGGGCGATCAGGATCAGTGCACCCACGAGGAGAAGCATCGCAGTTCCGACGGCACCCGCGAGGAGCAGCATGGCGCGCACGTCGGCGTCAGCCTGCGGCGAGCGTGCAGGCGGGGCCGATTCGAACTCTTCAGGGGCGCGTATCGATATTCGATCGCGGGCGTCCGCCGATGTGTCCCGCCGTCTTTCGAACTTCACCTGATCCGTGCCTGCCGTTCGTGTCCGCCCGTGAGTGGTGTAGGTCTTGCCTGCGCCCGTAGGTTCGAAAGTCTCCATCACGGACCTCAGGGATTCAACAGACTTGTTCCACCTTGCTCACTAAACGTGTTCTTATCGTCTCATTCTGTGACGTAGGGTGCAATTCGCTCGATGCTCACCGGCACCAGGGTGGACGTGTGCCGCGCCGCGTGTGCGAGAGTGATCGGGTGAGCCACGCCGTCGAACTCCGGGATCTTGCCGATCGTGTCACGAGCTACGGAGATACGCCGTACCTCGTCTATCCAGGCACCTCCGGTGCGAGCAGAATCAACCACGTGGTCACCAGCGTCACGTCCGGCGCCGACTCGGCCACCATCGCGGTGGTCGGCTTCGGTCGAGGCGTCGTCGATCGCGTCGCTGCGGGTGCACCGTTGAGCCTGCTGTGGCCGGCCGTGGACGACGAAACGTACAGCCTCATCGTCGACGGCACGGGCGAGATCGTCGGTGACGAACTGGTCGTACACGCGACCGGCGCTGTACTACATCTACCGAAGCGGGTCGATGGCTCCACTGCGTGCTGAGCCGCCGCCTCGCCTCCGCAATCATCGCCTGCGCGTTGGCCTCGGTTGCGTGCTCTGCGGTGAATGACGATCTCACCGTTCCGTCGACGGTCCCCGATCCTGCGCTCGCATCGGCGGGCGGAACACTCAGCCTCCGCATTGGATCGGTTCTTTCCGTTGAGGGGCCATCGGCCCAACTCGATCAACACGCGAACGCTGCGCTCGTGGTCGCTGCTCGGTCTCGACAATCGGAGCCGACGATCGTGATCGAATCGATCACGATCTCGGAACCGTCCGATGCGAGGTCGGCGGTCGCCGCCCTGATCGAACTCGGCGTGACGGTTGTCGCTGCGCCCTGTGACCCCGAGGCGAGCCGTTCGGTCATCGACGCCGCCCTCGAAGCAGAGCTACTCGCCGTTACCTCGTGTGCGATGATTCCCCGCACCCGGCTCGAGCCGATCGACGGCCTGCTCGACACCGCTGACCTTCGCGAAGACGCAAGGGCCATCGCAACATGGAGCCAACGGTCCGGTCCGAGCGTGGCCTTTCTCGAGTCGGACCTCGTCGCGGACGTCGAGACGACGTGCGACGACAGCCGCCGGTCGGTCGTCGATCTGGGTGGTTCGATCGCGTTCACGGGAACGTGGTCGGGGTTGGTGGAATCCCCTGATGCCGTCGTGACAGCAGCGGCGACACAATTGGGCGGCGCCGATTCGATCGTCGTTTGCGCCCTGCCGGCTTCGGCCCCCGATGCGGTGCGCTCCCTTCGCGAGGCCGGGTACACGGCTCCGATCGGCTTGCCGTGGTTCGCCGGAGGAGCGTCCTGGCCTGCCGACACCGAAGACGTTTTTGTGATCGAGCCCGCCAGTTCTGCCGGTGACGACCCGGCCGCCGACGCGAATGAATTCCTCCGCGCCCTCCGCGATCGATCGGCTTCACCCGTCCGTGGCGCCGACATCGTGGCCGCGGATGCGATCAGCCTGCTGGGATCGGCGGCGAACCGACGAGCGACGGTTGGCAGTCGGAGATTGTGGGAATCGCTGCTCGACGGCGACCAGCAGATCGTGACGGGCTCGGTGACCGTGGACCCGGCGACGAATGCGCTGGTCGGGAGAGGATGGCGCTCGGTCGAGGTCGTGGGGCGATCGCTCCGCTACGCCGCGACGATCAATATCGACGGTTAGGACGATGCGAACTCGTCGATGATCGAGTCGACGAATTCGGCGACCTCGTCCTCGAGGCGGTGCCGGTGAAAGGCCGCCTCGCCGAGCGAAATCGCACCCAGTGCTCGAAGGATTCCGCCCAGTTTCTCGTGGCTTTTGCCCGGGTTCACCGCATACGTAACGAACGAGTACGTGCCCTTGTCCCATAGTTCCGGCAGGTGCCTGGCGATCTTTCCCGCGCCTCCGGGACGCTGTCCGAAGAAGAACAAACCGTCGGTCCACGTTCCGACGATCACGAGGTCGGCGGTGGCGAGCTCTCCGTACCCGACGGTTTCGACGGCCACGACCGAGACGTCGGCGCCCGCGGCCTGGAGCCCCCCGCCCACGAGCTGGGCGGCCCGTTTCGTGGTTCCGGTTCGTGATTCGTAGGTGACGACTACCTTCATGAACCGGTTTTATCAGAAGGGACTGCGCTCACTCCGCTTCGGGATGGACGGGCCATTCGTGCTTCGGATATCGGCCAGCCATGTCCTTGCGCACCTCGCTCCAACTGCCACCCCAGAATGAGCCGAGGTCGGCCGTCACCTGGATGGGGCGGTCGGCGGGTGAGAGGAGTTCGAATGTGATCGGGACGGCTCCGTCGACGACGGTAGGGGTCTCGGACAGCCCAAAGACCTGTTGCACTCGCACCGAGACGATCGGCGTCTCGCCCGAATAGTCGATCGCGACTTCGCGTCCGCCGGGCGACGTCCATCGCACCGGGGTCAGACGATCGAGGTCTCGACTCCCCTCCCATCCGAGTCGACTCCGGAGAAGCGCGAGCAGGTCAAGCGCCTCGAGATCGGCGCGTCCACGCGCGTCCTGCAACCACGGCGCGAACACGTCGTGAGCCATCTCCACGAGCGAGTCATCGTCGATTGGTGGGAGGTCGGAGAGCCGGCCCACAGCCTGCGCGAGACCGAGCCGACTCTGGAGAGTCCGTGCAGCAGCACTCGGCACGAGAACGTCGAGGCGCGTGGCAACAATTCGATCGATCAGCGCGTCGGTGGTCTCCGAACCAGGATCTGCTCGCTCTTCATGAGTGCCGAAGTCGAGAGCACCCAGCCTCCGTTCGACCCGACGAACGAGATCGTCGCGCGCGTCGTCCCACCCCAGGAACGAACGCTCTTCGATGGAAGCGCCAAATCCGAGCTCGATGTCGAGCGGCGCGATCGCCGCGGCTTTCGCGATCCGAACGTTTCTCC
>JBPCTR010000179.1:0-11570 GCA_051011575.1 Acidimicrobiales bacterium
ACACCGTGCCGGCGCGAAGCTTCGCCGCAACCCGGTGGGCTCGACGCAGGTTCTCGGTGAAGAGCATGCCGTTCAGGCCGTACTTGGTGTCGTTGGCGTTGGCGATCGCTTCCTCTTCGGTGTCGAACGGGAGGATGGTCACCACCGGGCCGAAAACTTCCTCTCGACAGATGCGCGAATCGCTGCCCGCACCAGTGATGACTGTTGGCTTCACGACCCAGGACCCATCGTCGGCGACGCCGCCGCAGTGCACGGTTGCGCCGTCTGGGAGGTCGTCGAAGAAGCCGGCGACCTTCTCGAAGTGGTTCCGGCTGGCGAGGGGCCCGATCTGGGTGGCGTCGTGCGCGGGGTCGCCCACGACCATGGCTTCGGCGGATTCGATGAAGCGGCTCACGAACTCGTCGTAGACACCCCTCTGCACGAAGAGCCGGCTTCCGGCGAGACAGACCTGTCCGGCGTTCGTGAAGATCGCCTTGTTCGACCAGCTGACGGCTTCGTCGAGGTCGGCGTCGTCGAACACGATGTTGGCACCCTTGCCGCCCAGCTCGAGGCTGGCCGGCACGAGCCGGGCCGCGCCGGCGGCAGCGATGATGCGGCCTGTGTTCGACTCGCCGGTGAAGGTGAGCCGGTCGACGTCGTTGTGGTTGGTGAGGAACTCGCCGGCTGCCTCGGGGCCGTGGCCGTGAACGACATTCAGAACGCCGTCGGGGAACCCTGCTTCGGTCGCGAGTCGGGCCACGATCGTGGCCGACGACGGCGTGTCCTCTGCAGGCTTGAGCACCACGGTGTTGCCCCACGCGAGCGCCGGAGCGATCTTCCAGCTCTCGAGCATGAGTGGGAAGTTCCACGGGGTGATCGCAGCGACGACGCCGGCCGGTTCGTATCGACTGTAGGCATGATGGCCAGTGTCTGTGGGGTAGGCCTCGGCGGCGCTGAGCCGCGCGTGGTCGGCGAAAAAACGGAAGTTCTGAGCGGTCCGAGGCACGTCCTTGGAACGCATCGCGGCGAGCGGCTTGCCCATGTCGTTGCTGTCGGCGTGCGCGAGCTCCTCGATGTTCTCCTCGATCAGATCCGCAAGCCGATGAATGAGTTGACCTCGCTCGGCGAACCCCATCGATGGCCATGGCCCGTCGTCGAACGCCCTACGCGCCGCGCCGACGGCCTGGTCGACGTCGGTGCGATCGGCCCTCGCCACCTCGTCGTACGCCTCCTGGGTCCAGGGGTTCACGGTCTCGAATGTTGCGCCGTTCACGGACTTCTGCGCCTGTCCGTCGATCCAGTGGGTGATCATGCGTGGGCTCCTATGGAAGAGGTGAGGTCAGGGAGAGGGATCGAGTCGAGCGGTAACGGTGCCGAGCGGACCGAAGTCGGCGATCACTTCGTTGCCGGGCGCCAGAGGCTTCATCGGGCCGAGGGCGCCTGTCATCACGACGTCGCCGGCGAGGAGAGGGGTGCCGCGGCTGCTCATCATGTCGGCGAGCCAGCGAGCGGCGTGGAGGGGGTGACCGAGGCAGGCGGCGCCGTCTCCGGTCGACAGCACCTCGTCGTCGATGCTCATTTTCATCGGCACTGTGCGAAGGTCGATCTTTCTCAGCGGCACCGGGCGACCGCCGATCACGTAGAGGCCGCAGCTCGCGTTGTCCGCGACCGTGTCGACGATGCGGATGTCCCAATCGGTCACGCGGCTGTCGACGATCTCGATCGAGGGGAGTGCGTAAGCCGTCGCGCGCACGATGTCGCCAAAGCTGTGCTCGCCCTTGTCGAGGTCGCGGTCGAGTACGAGGGCCACCTCGGCTTCGGCGCGTGGCTGAAGCAGGCGACCGTGTTCGATCGGGATGCCGTCGCCGTACTCCATGTCAACGAAAAGCGTTCCGTAGTCGGGTTGGTCCACCCCGACCTGTTCCATCACGGCCTTTGAGGTGATGCCGATCTTGCGGCCGCTCACGCGTCGGCCGTTCGCGATGTCTTTGCGAACATTCGTGGCCTGCACCTCGTAGGCCGCGTCGATGTCGGTGGCGGTGCCGAGGATGTCGCGCACCGGTCCGCAGGGCGTGAGCGAGTCGGCCGCGGCGCGCAGCGAATCAGCAGCGGCCGTGATCTGGGACTCGTCAGGCATCGTTACTCTCGGCCCGTTCCCGGGCCAGGCGCGCCTGCTTGTCGGCCAGCAGTTCGCCTGCGGCCATGTAGTCCGTGTTCGGGAACTCGTCGATCCACACCCGAATCGATTCGCGGGGTGCGCCGGCGTGAGCTTCCATGGCCTGAGTGATCGCCTCCATAAGCGCTTTCTTCTGTTCGACGGTGCGGCCTTGGGCCATGTGCACGTTCACAAGCGGCATGACGTCATCCTTTCCCGGTCACGCTGACCGAACCGAGGTGGCTGTAACGAGCGGTCGCGGTGGAGCCGGCACCCAGGGGGCGGGCATCGGTGGCCGCGCCGGCCATCACGAACCAGCCGGCTTCCAGTTTCTGGCCGTGGTCGCCGAGGAAGTTGGCGAGCATCGCAAGGCAGCCGGCAGGATCGCCGAGCAACGCAGCGCCCGTTGCCGTGCCGGTGATGTCGCCATCCACCTCGAACACACAACCGAGGGTGGTGAGGTCGGCGTCTCGGGCGCCGATGCCGTCGGTGCCGATGGCGACCCGAGCGGCAGATGTGTTGTCGGCGATCACGTCGGTGAGAGTGAACGAGAACGCCTCGTAGCGCGAATCGATGATCTCGATCCCGCCAACCACCTGGCTGGTTGCGTCGAGCGCGTCGTTCGCCGTCACGTTCGGGCCGGCGAGATCCTCACCCAGCACGAACACGATCTCGGGCTCGCAGCGGGGATGGATGAGCTCGTCGAGCCGCACGGTCCCGGCCGCGTCGAGCACGGTGGATGCAGGTACCCAGCCATAGACCGGCTCGCTCACGCCCATCTGCTCCTGTTTCGCGGCAGAGGTGAGTCCGAGCTTGGCGCCCGCGATGCTGTCGCCTCGCGAGAGCTGGAGTTCGAGGAGGGCGGCCTGAATCGCGTAGGCGTCATCGATCGTGAGTTCGTCGACCTGCTTGGTGATCGCCTGGAGTTCGCGTTGTTCGTCGGCGCCGGCCAGAAGGTAGGAGGCCCAATATGCGTGATCGATCGTCATCAGGCGTCGGCCAATCCGGCGCGGGCCGCCGCGGCGTCTATGTGGAGTTGTTTCATCTCGGCGGCGATAGGGGAGTAACGCATCGAGCCGTTGTCGATCCAGTCGCTGGCGAACTCGGCGCCGCGCCCGAACTTGGACCGCTCGAGGGGCAGCTTGATCACTTCGTGAGGCTCGCGAACAACGGCGATGGGGTCACGCCCTTCCTTCACGGCCTCGATGGCGTCCCGGAACATGCGACGGCAGGCGATCACGCCCACATCACTCTTGGTGATCTTCTCGTTCGTCCGATCGGCGACTTCGCCCTGGGTGACCCAGGCCATGATGTCCTGCCCCTCGATGTAGTCGACGATGTACGTGCCGTCGTCGGTGACCCAATCGATCGGGTAGTCGACACACGGTGGGTCGACCGGGACCTCGGCGCCCTCGGGGGCGTGCACCGTGTAGAAGATCACGTTGGTGTGGGTGTCGTCGACGGGCACCCGGATCTGCATCTGGAACACTCCGTTCCCACCCACCCACATCTTGTAGGGGAACACGAGCGGATGGCCGATCTTCCAGTCGTCGGAGTTCTCGTCCTGACCCACGAGCAGACGACGCTTGATGATGCCGTGTTCGAACGGATCGAACGCGACCTTCTCGTGTTTGTTGCCCCCGAACGAGCCGGGCATTGGAATTCCCTTCGTGCGGGCGATGAACTCGAAGTAGTTCCCGTGCAGGGCCTCGACGTGATACGGGTCGACCGCGTTTTCCATGATCTGGAGCCAGTTGCACGGGATCACCGCATGGCCCATGTCGCGGATGCCGTCCATCACATAGGCCTCGTACCGAGGAAGCTCGGGCGCGGGGCCGTCGCCGAGGTACGCCCACACGAGGCCACCCAGTTCCTGGGCCTGCCCGGACCGCACGCCACAGCCGGCGCGGAATTTCGGCGACGAGTCGGGCTCGGCCAAAATCTCCACGCAGTCGCCGGCCGTGTCGAACTTCCAGCCGTGGTAGCCACAGCGGAGGCCGTCGTCCTCGACGATGCCGTATACGAGCGATGCCCCGCGATGTGGACATCGCTCGTCGACGATTCCGTACCCACCCTCGCCGGTCTTGAAGACCGCCCAGTTCTCACCCAGGACGCGTGTCATCTTCACCGGAAACTCATCGAGCTCGCGGGTGAACGCAACGGGATACCAGTAGTGCCGGAGCACATCGCCCATCGGCGTGCCCGGACCGACCTGCGTCAGTTCGTCGTTCTGTTCCTGCGTCATCATTTTCGAGAATCCTCCTCGGTCGAGGGTCGGTGTCCTTACTGGTCGAGCAAGGTGACCTTGCCCGACGACCCGTCGACCCGAATGCGGTCGCCGGTGCTGATCTTGTTCGTTCCAAAGCCGGTGCCGGTAACCGCGGGCACGCCGTACTCGCGGCACACGATGGCGGCGTGACTCATCATCCCGCCGATGTCGGTCACGCAGGCCTGGATCTTCGGGAAAACGGGAGCCCAGCTCGGCGCAGTGATCGGGGCGACAAGAATCTCGCCGTCCTGGAGATCGTTGACCTCCTCTGGGTCGTGGATGATGCGGGCGATGCCCTCGACCATCCCGGGCGAGGCCGCCATGCCGGTGAGCTCGTTCTCGGCACCCTCGTCGGACCCGAGCCAGTTGTTGACCGACTCGCTGGTGATGCCCCACAGCATGATCGTGAAGGGTTCGGTGATGACCTCGGGCGGCTCACCAAGTGCCTTTGGTGCCTGCCAGGCCGAGAGCTTGGCGTGGATGTCGCGGCGCTTTTCGACGATCGGCGCCCAGTACTTGGCGGACACGGTTGGGCTGTTAACGGCCCAGTTCGAGTAGTAGTCCCATAGCAGCTCGTTGACTTCGTCGCGACGGAGGAAGAGGAGGTCATCGTTGGCGTTGAGTAGACCATCCTTTTCGAGCGTCGCGCCCAGCTCTTTGACCTTGCGCCAGACCACAGACATGGTCCAATGCTCGATATAGAAGTTGTGGTTCTCGACGTAGGGAAAGACGACTCGAGCCAGGCCCAGCTTGCCGTCGAATGCTGCACGGTCGTCGTCGGAGCCGAGTAGGTCGCGGTACTCGGCGACCACGCGATCTCGCTCCTCGCGAATTGCGTCGATCGGTCGACTGATGTCTTCACCGGCTTCGATGCGGCCGATGTAGTCCCTGATGAACGCGTAGGGGATCTCGGGGTTCTCCACCCAGATCTTGTCGAAGTGGTAGAAGCCGTTGCCCGAGGTGAAGTTGAACCAGGGGTCCTTCACCGCGTCCCACGCGGCCTGCCACTGAGCACCCGCGTCGCCATCGAGGGAGACATTGTCGGGGTCGTCGAAGGCGCGGGCAACTCCGAGGTCGACGGCCTTCTGAGCGAGGTTCTTCAGCTCTTCGTTGGGGCGGAACAGATCGACTTCGACGCCGGCCACCATCTTGGCGATTCCTAGGTCGGGGATCGACGGGAAGGCCTCCTTGCAAAACCCGAAGAAATCGAGGTAGGCCGCATAGCCGAGGTTGAGAAACTCGAAGTGGTAGTTCCACGCCTTCAGGATCAAGTCCTTGAACCGGTTGTACTCACTCAGCAGGTTGTAACCCGACCCATAACCGAGGCCGTCGGTCACCACAGAGAGGTCTTCCATCTCCGGTAGAGGACTGAAGTCGATCGACTCGATCTCTTCGATCGTGGTCTTCACCTTCTCGAGCCACGCGTCGTACAAGCTGTCCCAGTTGCCGAAGTAGTGGCCGGCCCTCTCCATGAACTGCGGTACTCGGGCTTCGATGTTCGATGGGTCGACGCCGACGGGGGAGAGGTAGGCGTAGCCGTACAGAACGCGGAAGTCGACACCATCGGCGGGGGGAATCCGGTAGTGACGGCTGTTCATCTGGCTGAGAGAAGCGAGGGCGAGCTCCATGAAGGTGGAGTCCCAGGGCGTGAGGGCTTTACCCCAGTGCATCGAGTCCCAGAACCAGAAGCGGTTGTCCTCGTAATCCTTGCGGTGCTCGCCGAACGTGACCGAGTAGGGATACAGCTCCTCCCAGCCGTCGACCCCCTCTGGCCCTTCGATTTCGAATGGACTCGGGAAGCGGTTGTTGCTCATTTCGGTATGTCCCCCTGGATGGTGTTGGTTACTGATCGTTCTTTTTGTGGAGCGGCGAGACGAGGGTCGACACGATGGAGGCCATCGGGTCGTACGTTCCCGAGCTGACCGAGCCGCGGGCCTTCTGCGACCACACGGTCTCGGGTCGACTCTGGAGCATGATCACGTTCTCGCCGGTGGGCAGGTGGCGGTCGAGGGCCCACTCGACGTCCTGCGGGCAGCCGTAGTGCTGCTCGGCGCGGCGGGCGAGCATGGCGATACCCACCAGGTCTTCGTCGGTGACAGATGGCTGGTCCTGCCGACCGTCGTCGATGGGAAGTTTCTCGACCACACCATGGTCGGTGAGCCGGTACTCGACCTGCTTGTTCGAGATCTCGCGCTTGACAACTTCGCGGAGCACCTTGTCGACGAGGAAGTTGTCGGGTGTGACCTCGCCCGAAACCACGGCTTCACCAAGACCCCACGACGAGTCGATCGCCACCTGCGAGCGATCGCCGTTGGTGGGGTTGAGCGTGAACGCCACGCCCGATGCGATCGGGTCGACCATCTTCTGGACTGCGACCGACATGGCGATGGCAACGTGGAGGTAGCCCATTTGATGGCGGTATGCGATTGCGCGATCGGTGAACAGTGACGACCAGCACCGGCGGGTGTTCTCGATCACCGACGGAAGGCCACTCACCCACAGGAAGGTGTCTTGTTGGCCGGCGAAGCTGGCGTCGGGTTGGTCCTCGGCGGTTGCCGAGGATCGGACCGCTACCGGGAGGTCGGGGACGCCGCAGTGATCACACAGCGCTTCGTAGGCCGTGCCGAGCGCGTCGACGACGGCGTCGGGAACGGGTTCGCCCTCGATGAGATGGCGAATCTGGTGGGAGACCTCGAGGTTGTGGGCGAAGTCGTCGTGATCGAGGCCGCGAAGCAGTTCGTTCACCCGGTCGACCAGTTCCTTGTCGCGCCATATCAACGCATAGGCATCGGTGGTGAGGGCGAAGCCGGGGGGAACGGGAAGCTCGGCGCGCATCATCTCGCCGAGGCTCGCGTTCTTTCCGCCCACGATCGGCTTCTGCTCGGGCTCGTATCGGTCGTACCAAACGATGTAGTCGGTCATGTCGGTGGCAACCCTCCATGGTGTGAAGGAGCGGACGGTGGGCAGTTCGCTGGCCCAGTCGATGATCGGACAGGCTTCACACATCTCATGCCCGACCCTCGGTCGAATCGGCTGCACCGTTGGGGGCGAAGCCGGCCCACGTGTCGTCGATCTGCCACATCGGGAGGTGGTCGATGTCGGGCACCTTCACCTCCTGCACGCGGTTGCGGTACGCGACGGTCGCGTCGCGGCCGTTCACGGTGTGCTCCTCGTCGGCGAGAAGTTTCACCCGCACGTGTTCGATGTTGTACGGCTCGCCCGGGTCGTAGCCGAGCGCGTTGACGGCAAAGGCTCGGATGCAGCCAGAGTGGGTTGCGATCGCGAGGCGGGCGCCGGGGTACTCGGTGGACAGGCGGTTGATACCGGCCCAGAACCGGCGAACGGTCATCGATGGTGGCTCGAAGTGCAGAAGGGGAATCGTGAGCCAGTGCTGTATGGGGTCGCCGCCGCCCTGTTGCGTTCGCCAGAACCGATCCATCTCCACGACCCATTGCGGCCGGTCGCGGGCGGCGGTTCGTTCGTAGCCCTCGAGAAGCGACTGATACTGCCGGAACGCGGCGGTCACGTCCTTCAGGCCGTCCGGGGCGACGAACTGAAAGTTACGGAACTCGTCGGCCGGCGCGGGCTCGACGATCGTGATCGTCTTCTCGTACTGCTCGAGTCCGTCGAGGAGGCCGCGATGGATCTGCTGCGCAGTCTCGCTGGCGCGGTTGGTGGGCGCGTGGCGCAGCACGACGGTCTCGCCGCTCTTGACGCGCCGCGACAGGGTGTGACCATAACTGTGGGCCTGCCAGGCCCCCTGTGGTGTGAGACCCGAGTCGGTGGAATAGCCCTGGGTCTCCCCGTGCCGGATCAGGAACACATCGTTGCGTAGAGCACGAGCTGAACCGGGAGGAGCCGAGATCTCCTTGTTCCTGTTGTCCTCGGTGAGGACCTGCTGCACGGGAAGGGTGGCGCGCTGCCAGAGCGGCGTGTCGGGGGAAAGTCCCGTTGCGTTCGAATCGCCGCGGTCGCGGAAGCGCTTGAGATAGAGGGGGCCTTCGTTCGGATCGGCGGGTGCTGTGGGGTCGCCATTTGCACGGGCGGCAGCTTCGCGGTCGCGGTACCGGGCGAGGTACAGAGGGGCGTCGAAGCGATCGTCGCTCATGAGTGCACCGTCATGAATCCCTGGTCGACCTGACCCTTGTATGTGAACACGGCCCGTCCCATCTCGGCCTCGGTCCATGTGGTCGGTTCGTCGTCGGGGTCGAACAAGTAGCCGCCGGTGTACACCTCGTTGCGGTTGCCGGCGGGGTCGAAGAAGTAGAGGCCGCAGCCCCGGGTGGCGCCGTGGCGGGTGGGGCCGGCATCGATGTCGACCCCGTGGTAGGCGCAGGTGTCGGCGGCGGTGCGAAGGTCGTTCCACTCGTCGACCCAGAAGGCAAGGTGATGGAAGCCGCCATCCGGGCCGGTGAGGAACGCGATGTCGTGGGGGGTGTGGGTGCGCTCGAGGAAGGTCGTGAGCTGGTGCCCGTCGTCGGCAACGATCTGCTCGGTGAGGCGGAACTCGAGCACGTCGCGAAAGAAATTGGTGGCGCCGTCGACGTCTTCGCAGAGCAGGAAGATGTGGTCGATGCGGGGCGGGTGCATGCCCACGAGTCCGTCCGGTGCCGGAGGCGGATTGATGAGGGTGAGGCCGTTGCCCACCTGCATCTGGCCGCACTCGAGGTCGATCACGTGACCGGTCGGGGCGGTGAATCTCGCGGTGGTGCCGGCGGCGGGATTGAGCACGCCTGGCTCGAAGCGCTCGACGGGGATGCCGGCCCCCTCCACCCGTGTAGCGAGCCGGTCGAGTTCGCCGAGTTCCATCACCTTGAAGGCGAGAGCGTCGAGGCCGTAGGTGGGCGCCGCATTGAGGATGAGTGAATGGTGTTGGTGCTCGTCCCAGCCTTTCAGGAAGGCGCGCTCGGGCTCGGTTCCGGTGACCACGAGACCCATCACCTCGGCGTAGTACGCGATGGCGAGTTGCAGGTCGGGCACCCGAACTTCGGCGTGGGAGAGGCGGAGGATTCCGGTACTGGTCATCGCTCGACACGTCCGGTCAAGATCCGCGGATACGCCTTCGGAAGTCTCATGTGTGCACGGTGGCGAACCGCTGGTTCAGCACACCCTCGTAGTAGAAGACGGCGCGGCCCTCCTCTTCCTTCGTCCACGTAATGGTGGGGAAGTCGGGGTCGGGTCGATAGCCGCCCGTGAACACCTCGTTGCGGGTGCCCATCGGGTCGAAGAAGTAGATCGTGTTGCCGCGGGTAAGGCCATGGCGGGTCGGGCCCACGTCGATGGTGACGCCGTTGTACGCGAGGATGTCGGCCGCCCGCCGCACGTGATCCCAGTCGTCCAGCCAGAACGAGAAGTGGTGGAGGGCACCGTTTGGGCCTTGTACAAACGCGATGTCGTGAGGCTTCGCGGAGCGCTCGAGGAAGGCGATGATCTGGTGGCCGCCGCCGTCGAGGAGCTGTTCGGTGAGGCGGAAGTCGAGCACGTCCTGGAAGAAGCGAGCGACGACCGGTACCTCTTCGGCGTGCACGAGCATGTGGTCGATGCGCGGTGGGGCGATGCCGACCAAACCTTCGACCATGGGCGGCGGGTTTAGCAGTGGCATGCGGCCGCCGACCTTGTGCACGTCGGCGACAAGCTCCATCTCCTGACCCGACGGGAGCTCAAAGCGAATCGACTCACCCTGTCCGATCTCGTCGCCGTTCGCGATGCGCTCGACGGGGTGACCGGCTGCCGCGATGCGGGTCTCGAAGTGTTCGAGGTCGTCGGCGTGCTCGACCTTGAATGCAAATCGGTCGAGGCCGACTCGGGTGTCGTGACGAACCGCGAGGCAGTGATGATCGCGTTCGTCCCAGCATTTGAAAAAGATGCGGTCATCGGTGCGCTCGGTGATGTCGAGCCCCATGACCTGCGTGTAATACGCCGCCGCGAGCTCGAGGTCGGTCACCGTGATGTCGACGTGGCTCAGGCGGAGAATTCCCATCGGGGTCGAACCTATGTCGGGCGTCACAATCGCGGAAGCGATGTCCCGCATGGCGGGACGCTTGGTTGGTCGGTACGGTCGGGGTGATGTCGAAGAACCGGTTGTCGTCAGTCGCGAATGCCGCGCGGGTGTTGAAGTCGTTCTCGACCGTTCACCCCACATGGGGGGTGGCTGAACTGGCGGCCCATCTCGGAATCTCCAAGTCGTCGGTGCACCGGATCCTCAGTACTCTCGCCGACGAAGGGGTACTCGAGCAGGATGACGGTGGTCGGTACCGCTTGGGGTTGTCGGTGTTCGATCTGGCGGCTGCGATGCCCACGCAGCGTTCGTTGCACGAGGCGGTCTTGGTGTCCATGACCGAGTTGCGTAGTCGGACGGGTGAGACGGTTCAGGTCGGCGTGCTCGATGGCCGACAGGTCGTCTATGTCGAGCGCCTCGACAGCCCGAACACACTCCGCGTCTTCACTGAGTTGGGCCGACGAAATCACGCGCACTGCACGAGTTCGGGGAAAGCCTTGTTGGCGTTCTCGCCCGTGCAGCAGCGGAACCGGATCCTGTCGGGGTGGACGTTGCCAGCGGTCACCGAGTTCACGATCACCGACGTCGACGTGCTGCATCGGGAGATGGCGGCGATTCGGCGCAAGGGATACGCCGAGAACCGACAGGAGTCGGAGCCTGGAGTCGATTCGGTCGCCGCGCCGATTCGTGATTCGTCGGGTCAGGTGGTGGCGTCACTCAGCGTCGCCGGCCCCTCAGAACGAATCGACGCCAACCGTCAAGCTCTCGTCGACGCCGTCATCGTCCTCGCCCGCACCGTCTCCGCCCAGCTGGGGTCAGACCCCTTCCAGCGTTCCGGGTCTGACCCCTTCCCGCGTTCCGGGGTCTGACCCCTTCCCGCGGTTCGGGGTCAGACCCCGGTGGGTATTCCGCTATGCGGGATGACGGTCGAACGGGGCGGGCGTCGACACGTACGCTCCAGCGATGAGTGGATCGGACCTGTACGACGTGCTGCTGCTCGACTTCGGAGGTGTGTGTCTGCTCAACCCTGTCGAGCTACACGAGCGGGCAGAGTCGATGCTCGGGTTGGCGCAGGGAACGCTCGACTGGCTGGGGCCCGTCGATCCATCGACCGATGACCTTTGGCAGCAGATGATCGCTGCCGAGGGCATCACCGAGCGTGACTACTG
>JBPCTR010000180.1:0-18031 GCA_051011575.1 Acidimicrobiales bacterium
CACTAGGCCACAGCCCACGAGTTGATGGAACCCGACCTGCGACGAGGCTGCACGCAGCTGCGACGCCGAGCGTTCGAGGTCCTCCGGCGATCCCGTCGTGAAGTACGGTTCGACGTCCACCGTCGGCACATCGCCCGGACCCGCCGGCACCGGCGAGTCCGTGTCCCAAAGCGCAGACTCGGCCTGGAGTTCGCGTTCGCGGCCGGCGGCGTCGAAGAACGGGTCGGCACTCATGAGTGCACAGCTGATCTGGTCCCCACCCGTCGTGTCAATACCGGCGTCTACATTGTGTGACCCGGTCGAAACGAAGGATGCGCCATGACCCGACTCGGTTACCAGATCCCGAACTTCACGTACCCGACAGGGGGCGCCGAGGGCATTTTTCCCACCGTCGTCGCCCAGGCCCAGGCGGCAGAAGCAAGCGGTTTCGACCGCGTCTTACTGATGGATCACTTCTACCAGCTACCGGGTCTCGGTGATCCCCACGACCCGATGCTCGAGTGTTATACGACGCTCGCGGCGATCGCACAACACACAAAGACAATGCGACTCTCCGCGCTCGTCACCGGGAACACCTACCGCAACCCTGCCGTGCTCGCCAAGACCGTGACCGCACTCGATCATGTGTCCGGCGGCCGGGCGACTCTCGGGATCGGGGCTGGTTGGTTCGAGCTCGAACACGACGCGTTCGGTATCCCGTTCGGCACCTTCACCGACCGATTCGAGAAGCTCGAGGAGGCGCTGCACATCATCGGCCCCATGCTGAGGGACGATCGTCCCTCGCTCGATGGAAAGCACTATCAGGTGTCGGCGGCCATCAATTCGCCCGCACCCCTGTCAAAGATTCCAATCATGATCGGCGGGGCCGGCGAGAAGAAGACTCTGCGTATGGTCGCCCAGTACGCCGACGAGTCGAACCTGATATGCGACGGCGCCGACGTTCCCCGAAAGCTCGAGGTTCTCGACGAGCACTGTGCAACCCTCGGCCGCGATCGCAGTGAGATCACGGTGTCGAAACTGATGATCATGGCCTTGGGGCGGACCCACGAGCAAGCGATGGCTTCGCTCCGCGACTACGCCGATCTCCACGGTTGGCCACCGGAGGTGGTCGAGCTGATGACACCGCGAATGAACGTGGGCGACCCCGACTCGATCGGCGAGCAGATCACCGACTTGGCCGCCATGGGGATCGACGGAATCACGCTCAATCTGGTCGCGGTCGGCCACGACCCGGAGATGATCGAACTCGCCGGCCAGATCGCGAACGCGGCTCTGGGCTAGTCGGGTAGAAACGAAGCGACCTGGTCGAGCGGTTTGCGTAGGAGCGTGGGCACCAACGTCTCCTCGAGCGGGTACCCGATCGGAAACATGACGAAGGGACGTTCGTTTTCGGGACGCCCGAGCAGCCTTCGCAGGAACGCCATTGGCGACGGCGTGTGTGTGAGGGTTGCCAAACCCATGTTGTGCAGTGCGGTGATGAAGAGCCCTGCCGCAATGCCGGTGCTCTCTTTCACGTAGTAGTTCTTGCGCTGTTCCCCGTCGGATCGCACCTCGTAGCGTTCTTCGAACAACACGACGATCCACGGCGCGATGTCGAGGAACTCTTTGTGTTGATCGGTGCCGAGCGGTGCCAGTGCCTCCTGCCATTCCTCGTTCATTCGGTTCTCGAGGTAGTTGACCCTTTCCTCCTCTTCCGCCGCCTCCCGAATCTGCGCCTTGAGCTGCGGGTCGTCGGTTGCCACGAAGTGCCACGGTTGTTTGTGGGCGCCGGAAGGCGCCGTGGAGGCGGTGGCAATTGCGAGCTCGATCAGGTGGCGGGGCACCGCGGCGTCGCTGAACATGCGAACGCTCCTTCTCCGCGACATGTGTGCGTGGAACGTGGCTGCTCGCGTCGCCATCTCGTCGGGCGTGAGCTTCTCGAACGCCAGCGGTTCGAATGGGTGGGTCGCGGCAAGTTCGGGACTCGGGTACGGATGTTGATAGGACACGGCCGAATGTTAGGTGCGCGAAGCTGAAGCCATGAAAGCGATCGTGCAGCGTGGTTACGGCGACCCCAAAGACGTCCTCGAGCTGGAGCAGATTCCCGTACCGGAGATCGGGTCCGACGACGTCCTTGTCGAGGTGCGAGCCGCGGGCCTCCATGCCGATGTCTGGCACGTCGTCACCGGTTGGCCCTTCATTGTTCGCCTCTTCGGGCTGGGGCTTCGGGGCCCGCGAAATCCGGTACCCGGCATCGATATGGCCGGCGTGATTCGAGAAGTCGGATCGGAGGTGAGTCGTTTCTCGGTCGGCGACGAGGTGTACGGCGAGGTTGTTACCGGCAATCAGTGGCGGAACGGGGGTGTATTCGCGGAGTTCGTTGGCGTTGCCGAATCACTGCTCGAGCCCAAACCGGCCTCTCTTTCCTTCGTGGAGGCTGCGGCCATTCCGACCTCGGGACTGATCGCCTGGGAGAACATCCGTGATCGCGTCTCGCCGGGCGACGCCGTCCTCGTCAATGGCGCAGCGGGTGGGGTGGGCATGTTCGCTGTGCAGATGGCTGTGGCCGCTGGCGGCGAGGTCACGGCGGTCGATGCTCCGCACAAACTCGATGCCCTTCGGGATCTCGGTGCACACCATGTCGTCGACTACACGACCACGGACTTCACAAAATCGGGTGAGCGCTACGCCCTGGTGTTCGATATTCCCGGAAACCGCACGTTCGACGACTTGGCGCGGATTGTTGACGACGATGCGGAATATGTACTGATCGGCCACGACAGCTGGGGAGCCAATGGCGGGAGGATCATCGGCACAACGCTGGGCAAATACGCCGCTTTCGCGATCCGGGCGCCTTTCGGCAAGCGATGGGGCGCACGCCGGCCGCCGAAGAATCCCCATCCATTGCGGCTGATCACCGAGATGGTCGAGGCCGGAACGCTCCGCCCGATCATCGACACCACGTACCGGCTCGACGAGTGCTCCGAAGCATTCGCCCGCCTCCAAGACCCCGACGTGCTCGGCAAGGTGATGTTCGTGCCGTGACCGGACAGGGTCAACGAAGGGGCTCGAGCAGCGGCTGGAGGTCGGCCACGACATCTGGGCTAACGGGCCGCACCGGTGCCCGGGTGATGCCGTTGCCATAGCCCATGATCTTCGCGGCGGCATAGATGATGGGGATGTAGTCGCCCTGCCAGGCGAAGTTCATCAATGGATGGATCGATTTCCAGTGCTCCAGTGCACCGGCCCAATCTCCGGTCGTGATCAGTTCGTACAGCTGTGCAGCGAGATCGGGGACGATGTTGGCACCGCCCCAAATCGCTCCGCGCGCCCCCGCCATGAGCGCGAACGGCGTCGTGGGATCGGCGCCGTTGAGCACCGCTCCGCCACGGGCGATGAGAGCTTGCTGTTTGTCGATGTCGGCGCTGCTGTCCTTTATGTGGGTGAAACGTTTCAGCTCCAGTAGTCGGCTGTAGAGGGATGGGGTGAGTTCGATCCCCGTTGCCGCGGGAATGTTGTAGCCAACGATGTCGACGTCAATCGCCGAATCGAGCGCCGCGTACCATGCGACGATCCCGTCGTCGTCATTTGGTCCCTCGAAGAATGGTGGAAGCACGAGGACGCCATCGGCCCCGAGGTCCTGCGCTGTCTGCGACCTACGGATCATCTCGTCCTGGTTGAGCGCTGACGTCTGACACATGACTCGAACGCGGCCTGCGATGTGTTCGATCCCGGCGGAGAACAACAGGTCGCACTCACCTTCGGTCAGGTATGCGTGTTGCCCGGTCCCCGAACTCAAGAGAATGCCATGAACCCCGGCGTCGACGTATCGATCGATGAGTTCCTCGCATCCCCCGATGTCGATGAGTCCATCCACGTCGAACACCGTCTGCATCGCGACGGTGATCCCTGAGAATTCCATGGAGGGTCAACGTAACCCCGGCCAGCGCACGCGAGCGAAGCGAGTCTCGGTGTGGTCGTTGCGGCCGGACGAGCGAAGCGAGTCTCGGCCCAAGCCTGCGTGGCGAACGCCCCCCGGAGGGGAAGAGAAGCGCGCCGTCGGCCCACGTAGAGCGAAGCGATGACGTGGGCCGTACAGGACTTGAACCTGTGACTTCCACCATGTCGAGGTGGCACTCTAGCCAACTGAGTTAACGGCCCGGGAAGGAGCAGGTTAGCAGCGCGGCGATCGCTTGCGAACCTGGCTAGTAGATGACTTGTGACTGGTCGGCGATGCCCGCGCCGGTCATTCCGATCGCGGCCGCGAGCACGATCCAGAAGCCGGTTCCGAGCCCGGTGGCCGCGGCGGCGGAGTCCGAGAGAACGTCGAGTCCGACAAGAGCGGTGACGACGATTCCGACGAGTCCGGACACGATGGCAACCGTCTTCGGGACGATGTGGTGGAATCCCACGAAGATCGGTCCGGCCGCGGCGGAGCCGAGAACTCCCGCGACGATCGTTGCGAGCCCGTCGCCACGTTCCCAGCCGGAAGCACCTCCGACGGGACCGGTCGTCCAATCCACGAAGGTTCCGACGATCATCGCGACTCCGGTGATGAACAGTGCGGCCGCGACCGCTCGGTCGTAGGGCATGGAGCGCTCGTCGGCTTCCGAAGGAGGCCGTGGGAGGTGGACGAGATCGGTCGAGGGTGGGCGGGTCGGTTCGCTGAGCCGAAGCCGTCCGTCGTCGGTCTCGAGCCCGGGCGATACGTCGACTTCGAGCCGGGCGCGACTGTGGCGTTCGGATTCGCTGATCGATCCGTTCGTTTCGGGAACTGGTCGAGTGGGCGCCTCGTACTCGGGCTCCGGACCCGCGACGATCCCGATGTGTGGCTCGGTCTCGGTCTCTACGACCGGCATCGAAGGGTGGTCGACGATCGGATCGGCCCCCAGGTCAGGCGGGCGCTCGGGAATCAGGTCGGTGAGCGCTGACCCATCGGTCTCGATGGCAGGCTCGGCGATCGTCTTCTCGGCAACTGCGCGGGCGTGGGCTGCCTCGGCTGCTCGAGCCAAAGACTCGACGTCGACCGTTTCCGATCGCTCGGTTGCATCGACCACGTCGTCCGGGCTGTCGAGATTTTCGTCCAGACCCGTGCGTCCCGAGAACGATGGCTGAGCTGCAGGCGCATTCCAGGTGGGCGCCACCGAGAACTCGGGTGTCACCTCAGCGAAACGGTCGCGATGTGCAGGGTCGGGGTGCACGTCGGGCGCGTACCACTTGCCGTCGGAGGCCATCCACCAACCTGGCCCTTGAAAGACATCACTCATCGTGACATCACGCCGCTTGGGCACCCTTCGTGTCGTCGTGTCGGAGTCGGAGATCTGGAGCGCCGGGCGGGATTTGAACCCGCGACTTTACGGCTTTGCAGGCCGTTCCCTTGGGCCGCTCGGGCACCGACGCATGAGCCGATCAGGATAGCGGAACGTTCCTCGGAACTTGGAATCGGTGTGGCCGGCGGGGCGTCTGCGATGAGCGTCGGTTCTCACCGGGATTCGTCGGAGCTTCGTTCAGTGTGTGCTCCCGACAGCCCCTCCGCTTCCGGGCGCACACACCAGTGCGATGTGGGCGGCGTTCGACCTCGGGCCTACTCCGTCCCACTCGGTTCGAAACCGTAGGTGCTGCTCGGTGAAATGTATTCGCGACCCCCCGGTTTCGACATCGTTCCGTAATGTCACGACGAATTCTCGCGCGGAGCGTGCAAAACGAGCTCGAGCGACCCGCTCTCCGTGGAGAACACGTCGCTCGAGCTTCAATTGAGCGGACGACCAGATTCGAACTGGCGACCCTCACCTTGGCAAGGTGATGCTCTACCAACTGAGCTACGTCCGCGTAGCGGGCCACAGCGTATCAGCGCCGTTAGCGTGCACCACCCAGCTGGCGGGGGGCGCTCCGCCTCAGCTCTGCTCGGGCCGAAGGTCCACCGTCAAGGTGAGCACGCCATCGACGAGCTCGACGTCGGCGTCACCGATCATCGCGAAATCCCTGAAGTCGGTCTGCGCCTGAGCGATGAACAATGCCCGCTCGTCGCCGCCGACGGGCGGGAGGTTTCGCTGCTTCACGGCTGCGGCCCGTTCCTTGAATCGTTCCACCATCTCGTGGGGATCGAAATCATCCATGTTCGGTCAACTCCCTTCGAGCCCAGCCGGGCCTCGTGAACCAGAAGAACAGCGCGGTCGCGACCAGCGCCACAATGCCGAGACCAACGAGCGTGAACACGAGCGGCCCAAGCCGATCATCGGTCTCCCGCACGTTCACGATCTCGACGTCGCCTTCGGTGACCTGGGCACCCACGATGTGGGCCTGCGCCACTGAAAACGCGACAACGGAACCGACGACCGCAACGCGAGCTGCGACCGATGACGTTCGACCAGTGAGTCTCGCGGGCACAGCTCGAAATCTAGTCGTGCTCACCGCTGGTGCCGGGTACACCACCACGTGCCACGCCCGCCGAGCCTCTCCCCCGTCATCGGCTCGCCATCGAGCGGACACACACCCTCGACATGACGCTCGGCGAATGTGTCTCCCATGTGCGAACCGCCTCGCAACGTCAGTAGTGCGACGGTGTCGACGATCGCCTGCTGAAGCTGATCGATGTCCGACGGCGGGAGCGTCCCGGCTTCCCGATGCGGCGACAGCGCCGCCCGCCACAGGGTCTCGTCGACCAGCAGGTTGCCGAGGCCGGCGATCGCCTTCTGATTCAGGAGCAGAGACTTCAGGTTGGCGGTTCTCCCATGCAGAACTGCGGCGAGCTCTGCTGCCGCGATCTCCCCTGCATCGGGACCGAGAGCGCCGACGTCGGGATCGAGGTCGAGGCTTCCTAACCGACGCGGATCGCGAATGACCACCTTCCCCGCCGTCGTCGACAGAGTGAGCCGATCCCACGACGTGTCGTCCCGGCCACTCGAATATTCGAGCTTCTCGATGGGCGCGACGCCGCCGACCAGAATCCGGCCGGTCATTCCGAACCTGAGGCCCACGGTGCGATCACCGACGTCGACGAGAAGCAGCTTGCCGACCCTCGCGGTGCTCCGCACCTGAAGCCCGACCAACTCCGCCGCAGCTCCGGCACCGACGCCCTTTGGCCGCAGGTAGGCGGGGTCGACGTCGACGTGCGTGATCTCGGCTCCCACAACCGGCCCCAGAGCCCGGCGATACATCTCGACTTCGATCAGTTCGGGCATCGGCCTGCGTGCATGTCAGGGAGTGTCGGCGATGACTTTCGCGAAGAAGTCGGAGAGCATCGGACCCAACTTGTCGTGCTCGACGAGGAATCCGTCGTGCCCGTACAACGAGTCGATCACGTGATGCTCACACCATCGGCCGTCGGCATTGAGCACTGACGCGATTTCCACCTGCTGAGGAGCGGGATACAGGAAGTCGCTCGTGACCGACGCCGTCATGCCGGGGCCGGCAAACCTGGTGAGCGCGGCCGCGGGGCCGCCCCGGCCTCTACCGAGGTCGTGCAGATCCATTGCTCGATTCAGCACGATGTAGCTGTTGGCATCGAACCGAGTGGGAAACTTCTTGCCGTGATGGTCGAGATATCCCTCGACTTGGAATCGGCCCCATTGGTCGAAGCGGTCGAGACGATCGATGGGGTCACGGCCGAACCGTTCGTCGAATTCTGCGCCGCTCCGGTAATGGATCAGACCGATCTCCCGCGCGACGGCCAGACCCGACCCCGGCCCGATCTCACAGTCGTAGTAGTCGCCTCCGTGGAAGTGGACGTCGTTGGCGATCGAGAGTCGCCCGACTGCCGACCACGCGATCTGTTGCGGGCTCGCCGCGACCGTCGTCGCGATCGGCGCTATCGAACGAACGCGGCCTGGATACATGGCCGCCCACTCGAGCACCATCATTCCGCCCATGGAGCCCCCGACGACGTTGAACCAACGGTCGATCCCGAGCGCATCGGCGAGGCGGGCCTGAGTGCGAACGATGTCACGGTTGGTGACCTGAGGAAAGCTCGACCCGTAGGGCTGACCCGTGCCAGGGTCGAGCGAGGCGGGACCGGTCGTCCCCTGGCAACCTCCGAGCACATTGGCACACACGACGAACCAGCGATCGGTGTCGATGGCCAGCCCGGGCCCAACGATGCGGGACCACCACCCCTCGGCCGTATAGGTGCCGCCACCCCCACCGGTGACATGGGCGTCGCCGGTGAGTGCGTGACAAATCAGGATTGCGTTCTCGGCATCGTCGTCGAGGGTGCCCCAGGTTTCGTATGCAATATCAACATCGTGGAGAACGCCGCCGCCTTCGAGCGCAAGCGGACGGTCGAGCCGGTGGAATCGACGCGCACCAACGGGGTCGCCCGGGCGCCACGCACCGGTGGCCGGAAACGATTCCGGCCAGTCCCGGTGGCGCGCGAGCGCAAATTCAGTGTCGTCGGCGTCAACCATCGTTCCATCAAGCCTACGAGGGGATTCGCAAACGTTCGAACCACCACGCGGTCGTGCCAGCCGTCGTCGTTCCGTATGCCCGATCCATCGCGTGGCCGAACGCAAGGAGCGTCCGACCGTAGGCGACCCAATCAGCGCAGGCCGCTGCCTCATGGGCGTCGCGGACAAGAACACTGCCCTCGTCCCAGGCAGCGCGGTCGGCGGGGATGGGCAAATCGGCGAGGGCAGCTGCCCGAATCCGGATCGCGCCGCTACTCAGGCCGGTTCCCGCAGCGTTCGAGGCCAGATCTGCGCTGACCGCCGGCGCTCCCAGAAGGGCGGCAATTCGCCAGACATCGCTGTGGTCATGGGGTTCAACGCTGATGACCGGCACCGACGGCATCATCGATCCCTCCACGTCGACAAGCGCCTCCAGGACCCTCGTCTGGGATGCAACCAGA
Organism: Acidimicrobiales bacterium; assembly: GCA_051011575.1. Classification (GTDB taxonomy): domain Bacteria; phylum Actinomycetota; class Acidimicrobiia; order Acidimicrobiales; family SHLQ01; genus SHLQ01. The sequence continues at coordinate 8,822 of JBPCTR010000180.1, forward strand.
ATCTTCGGAACCGCCCGGTCCGCGAACCAGTCTCGTACGCGCCGATCCGCGATCGCCTCGAGCTCCACCACCGGCGCCACCCACGCCGTACCGGCAAAACGAATCATCGATGACCCGAATCGGTTACGAAACAGGTCGATCGCACCCGAGGTGACCAGTCGATGCGTACTGGTCGAGTCGCCGCGCTCCTTCACAGCATCCGCGATCCCGTAAAAGTGTTGTCTGAATCCGGCCGTGACATCCGCGATCTCCCCCAGCGTGTGGGGGCCATCCAGGTAAACCGACGGCACGCCCAATCGTCGAGCCAACAAGGGCGCCCACGACTGGGGGTCGGGCGTCGTAGCGGTCGTGGGCGCCGCTGCACCCAGCGCCACATCGGTGTGCCCACCTCCAGGCGGCCGGGGGTCCCTGACCAGAATCGGTGCAACCACATCGACAGCTGCGTCGAAGACCTGGTCATCGGCGATCCACATTCCAGCGAGAACGGTCGACGCCGCAACCTCTCGTCGAATCTCAGCGCCGTGAGCGGCTCCAAGACTCGACTCGGGCAGGATCAGCGTGCAGACACCCTTGGGGGAAAGCGAACGCACCGAGCGAAGAAGAAAGACGCTTGCCTCGTCGACGTACCCCCGGGTTGCGGACCCGAGTTTCTCGGCGACCTCGTGGCGCCGGCGGTCGCTCCGGGTGGTGTCGGCGTGAAGCTGGCCGAGGAACGGTGGGTTGCCAACGATGAGATCGAAGGGACCCGACTCCGAGAGGAGAGCGTCGGCTTCGGTGAACGAGGCCCTCGCTCCCGCGCCGCTCCAGAGTTCGAGGCTGGCATCGGAGACTCGGAGCGCCACCGGGTCGATGTCGGTGCCGGAGAGCGCTGGCACGATCTCCTCCCGACCGTGGGGCCCCAGCTGCTCGAGTGCCCGGGCGGCACCGAGCAGGAACGCACCGCCGCCAACCGCCGGATCCCAAACGGACCGGACTGATCTCGATGGTGCGAGATGTGCAACGGCGAGCTCGCAGACACGATCGACGACCTCTCGAGGGGTGAAGTGAGCGCCGCGCCTACGACGCTCAACGGGAGTGATCAGGATCTCCCACGCGACACCCAGGATGTCCGGGGTGAGCGCATTGTCGGGCACCCTGTCGATCCAGGCGGTCACGTCGGACGAGACGTTCGTGAGCGGCAACGCCTTGGGCGAATCGACCGACTGTGCCTCGGCGACCTTCGAGGCCAGCGCCCCGAGCACGAGAAGAGAATCAGCGGGCGTGTCGACCGGTGGTGCGGTCGATGCCCAGTCGATCAGGCGGTCGGATCCCACGCGCCGAGATCGAGCAGGCGGTCATCGTTCGAGAACATCTCGACGATCGGCAGATCGAGGCCGACCCGCTTCTGCATCCGTCGGACCTCGAGTTCCTCGTTCCATTGGACGAGGGTGACGACGAGGCCTTCCCCGCCGGCACGAGCCGTACGTCCCGAGCGGTGGAGGTAGGTCTTGTGATCGTTCGGTGGATCGTAATGAATCACGATCTCGACATCGTCGACATGGATTCCACGGGCAGCAACATCGGTGGCGACGAGCACGTGGAGGTTTCCCTCGGAGAATGCGTTGAGTGCCTTCTCGCGATGTTGCTGACGCAGGTCGCCATGGATCGCGGCCGCGTCGACGTCGAGATCCTTCAACTCCCGCGCCAACCGGTCGGCCATTCGTTTGGTCTCGGTGAACATGATCGTCCGGTCGACCGATTCTGCGATCGATGCCGCCACTTTGACCTTGTCCATGTTGTGGACCTGGATGAATCGATGGGTCATCTGATCGACCGTGACCTGCGGGGATTCGACCTCGTGAAACACGGGGTCACTCTGGTATCGGCGGACGAGGCTGTCGACGACACCGTCGAGCGTGGCCGAGAAGAGCAGCGTCTGGTGTTCGCCCTCGACCTGTCGGAGGAGCCACTCGACCTGCGGAAGGAATCCCATGTCGGCCATCCGGTCGGCTTCGTCGACGATCACGTGGGTGAGATCGGCGAGCGAAACCGCCTTGCGGTCGACGAGGTCAATCATGCGGCCGGGCGTCGCAACAACGAAATCGACACCCTTCTCGAGTTTGGTGATCTGGCGCTCGATGTTGGCGCCGCCGTAGATCGCGGTGACGCGTACGTCGCGAGCCTTGCCGAGCGGCTCGAGTTCCTCGGCAACCTGAACGGCGAGTTCTCGGGTGGGGACCAACGCGAGAGCGGTCGGACGTTTGGGCTTGGCTCGCTCGATGCGTTCGAGTACGGGCACACCGAACGCGAGGGTCTTTCCAGAACCGGTGCGGGCCTTCCCGCAGACGTCGCGACCAGCGAGGGCATCGGGTATCGCGATGGTCTGGATGGCAAAGGGTTCGGAGATTCCCCGCGAGGTCAGTGCGGAGCAGAGATCATCCGACACGCCGAGATCGGCGAATGTGGTTGTCATGTTGTGCGTGTCTTTTCGAAAGTTGTCTGGAGTCAGGCTACCGGTCGTGAGCCCGAGCCCTCTGCATGCTCGGAGGAGTGACGAAGATCTCCCTCAGCGCACAACCCGGCCATCGCGCACGCTCACTCCCTCGGACTCGAGAAGGCGTGTTTGCTCCACCTCGAGCCCCGGAACCAGTCGGCCTGTCGAGGTCACGACCCGCCACCAGGGAAGATCCTCGGAGTTGCGGAGGACGCGGCCAACGGCGCGGGCTGCGCCCGGAAAGCCGGCCTCCGCAGCGATCTCGCCGTAGGTGATCAGCTCGCCAGAGCGGAGGTCGCTGATGACGCGTACCACCGCCGGCTCGAACTCTGTCGTCGGCAGGTTCGTGCTGTCCGCCGGATCTCTAGTCACCGATTGCCGGACCCTCCCCGGGTTCCAGGCGTACGAGCTCGACCGGCTCGGCAAACCCACGCACCTCACACGAGCCAGCGGGGAGGACACGAGTGTTCACGAGCATCGATGAGTGCATCGTGGCCGGAGCCAAGATCTCGTCGGGGCCAGCCAGGTCGGAGAGCCGCGACGCCAGATTTATCGCCCGGCCGATGTGATCGTCGCCTTCAAAGAGGATCACAGGACCGTTGGCCACACCCGCTCTCAGCGATCGCCCACCGACTGCACGATTGTGTTCGACGATCGCCACCACCGCCTCGATCGCATGTTCGGGCTCGACCGCCACCAACATCGCTCCGTCGCCGAGCCACTTGGCCACACGAACTCCGTGAATCGAGGCGAACCGGCGGATGTTGCCGCGAACGCCCTCGAGCAGGGCGACAGCCGCCGCGTCACCTTCGGAATCGGTGTACGCCGTGAAGCCACAGATGTCGATGAACGCGAACGTGCGTTGCACACGCGTCACGTTCTCGACCGTGATGACTCCGGGTGGCATCGGATCAACCTACTCCCTGCTGCTCCTCAGCTCGCGAGTTCCACGCTTGTATGGTCGAGCCGTGGACGTGCTGGAGACAATTTCCGACTGGCCGTGTGCGAACGCTGCCGCGACCGCGATCATGCCAGACGGCACCCAGCACACCTTTGGCGACATCGACAGACGATTTGCGCTCGCGTCCGTCACGAAGCTGCTGACGGCGACCGCGCTCCTTATCGGCGCCGAGGAAGGATCGGTCGACCTCGACGCCACGGTCGCGAACGAAGACGGCACGTTGTCGGACCTCCTTGCTCACGCGAGCGGCCTCGGTCCGGACGGCACGAGATTGGACTCGCCGGGGCGCCGACGGGTGTACTCCAACGCAGGATATGAGCAGGCCGCGGAGGTGCTCGAGCTCGCCGCCGAGATTCCCTTCGCCGACTACCTCCGAGAGGCCGTGTTCGAGCCGCTTCGCATGACCTCCACGTCGCTCGATGGAAGTCCGGCTCATGGCGCAACATCGACGGTTGGCGACCTTTCGCGCTTCCTGACCGGAGTCGACACTCTTCTGGCCGCCGAAACCGTGTCGCGTATGGTGACCCCCCACCTCGCCGAACTCAGCGGCGTACTGCCGGGTTACGGACGGCAGGCCCCGAATCCGTGGGGGCTCGGACCCGAGATTCGGGGGATCAAATCCCCTCACTGGACGAGCCCCCGGAACTCGAGCGCCACGTGGGGCCACTTCGGTCAGGCTGGGACGTTTGTATGGACCGACCCGGCAGTCCAGATCTCGCTCGTGGTGCTGACCGATCACGCCTTTGGCAACTGGGCCCTCGAGAGGTGGCCCGACTTGTCAACGGCGGTGCTTCAATCGGTCTGAACGGATTCGGCAATGGCGTCGGAATCGTCCTCGGTGTCTTCGGACCCACGTGGCCACAGCAGTACGACCGCTCCACCGACGAGGAGGGCCACACTCATCCAGATGTTGACCCGCAGACCAGCGATCATCGTGGCTTCGTCGATTCGAACACTTTCGATCCAGAGGCGCCCGAGCCCGTATCCGAGCAGGTACACCGCGATGAGTCGTCCGCGGGGAAGGACGCCCTTGCGGTCGATCCACAACATCACTCCGACGAGAGCGAAGTTCCACAGGCTCTCGTAGAGGAACGTGGGGTGAAAGGTGGGGAACGCCTCGACATCGACGAACTCCTCGGGGATTCCGCGGCGATGGTCGCCGTCGATCTCGAGTCCCCACGGAAGATCGGTCGGCTCTCCGAAGACCTCCTGGTTGAACCAGTTTCCCCAACGACCGATCGCCTGGGCGAGGGGCAGCCCGGGCACGACGGCGTCGAGAACGTTGCGCATGTCGATCCCGCGTCGGTGCGCCACCCACAGTCCCGTGAGTACGCCGAGGAACATCCCGCCGGGAATCCCGAGACCGCCGGCGCGAAGGTTGAAGATCTCGAAGAAGGACTCGTCGGAGAATCGATGCCAGTCCGTGATGACGTGGTACAACCGAGCGCCGACCACACCTCCCGGCACGGCCCAGAGGGCGATGGCGATGATGTCGTCGTCGTCTCCCCCAGTGGCCGCCCACCGCTTCTGGCCGATGCTCACGGCCGCGAGCACGCCGAGTGCGATACAGAAGCCGTACAGCGTGAAGGGCCCGATCGAATCGAATGACGGTGATGGAATGGCGGCGATCACGATGCTCACGCTAGCTGCGAACCCGGTTCGGTCGAGAGCGCATTCCTCGCGCTGATCAGAACTGGTCGGAATCGAGTTGCATGAGCGGCGTGGCCGGAGCCAGCACCGCCTGCTCCAACGCGCCGGCCAACGGGAGCAGCTGATCGCAGTAGAACCCGGCGGTGACGATCTTTGCGTCGAGGCGAGGATCCTGTTCACCGGCGTCGAGACGACGCTGCGCCGCGAGCGCCTGGAGCACGAGAGACCATCCGCCAGTGAGTTGACCGAGCATGCGCAGGTACGGGCTGGCACCCGCGAAAGCATCGGCGGGTGCCGTCGCGAGTTTCTCGATCAGCTTCAGTGTGCAGGCTCGGACGATGCCGCTCTGCGATGCGAGGGTGGCGCCCATGGCCTGCAGTGGCTCGCTGCCGGACGAGGCTTCGGCCGCGGTGGCATCGATCTCGTCCAGAAGGTCTGTGACCACCTGGCCCCCTCCGAGGGGCAGCTTGCGCGCCACGAGGTCGAGCGCCTGGATCCCGTTCGTTCCCTCGTAGATCGGGTTGATACGAGCGTCACGGAAGTGCTGCGCCACTCCGGTCTCCTCGACAAACCCCATTCCTCCATGAACCTGAACCGCGACCGAGGTCAGCTCACACCCCATGTCGGTGCACCACGCCTTTGTGACCGGCGTGAGTAGAGCTGCCCGATCACCTGCGGTCTGGCGCATGTCGGAATCGGGATGGTTGCCCTCGGTGTCGACGGCTGCTGCATCGAGAAATGCCAGCCCTCTCATGGCCTCGATCGTGGCCTTCATCGTCAGCAGCATCCGACGGACGTCTGCATGATCGATGATGGGCGAAGAGGACTCGTTTGAGCCGACAGCGCGCCCTTGCTTCCGTTCCCGGGCGTAAGCGACCGCATCCTGATAGGCACGTTCAGCGATCGCGATGCCCTGCACGCCAACCGACAGCCGCGCATTGTTCATCATCGTGAACATGTAGGCCATGCCCCGATTCTCTTCGCCGATCAGGTAACCCACGGCGCCCCCATCGTCACCGAACTGAAGGACGCACGTGGGCGATCCGTTGATCCCGAGTTTGTGCTCGATCGACGTGCACTTCACGTCGTTGCGGATCGTCGGCCGGCCCTCTGCGTCGAGGAGGTACTTGGGCACGATGAAGGTCGAGATTCCCCTCGTTCCAGCCGGGGCATCGGGCGTGCGTGCGAGGACGAGGTGCACGATGTTCTCCGCCAGGTCGTGTTCGCCGTAGGTGATGAAGATCTTCTGCCCGGTGATGCGGTAGGTCCCGTCGTCGTTGCGTTCGGCGCGGGTACGGAGCGCCCCTACGTCGGAGCCCGCGTCGGGTTCCGTGAGATTCATCGTGGCCGTCCATTCGCCGGTCACGAGGGGCGAGAGCCAGGTCTCCTTCTGCACTTCGTCGGCGTGTTCGTGCAGCAGGTCGATCGCTCCCTGCGTGAGTAGAGGACACAGAGCAAACGACATACAGGCGGAGTTGAGCATTTCCTGCAGTGCCGTGGCGATGACCCACGGGAACCCACCGCCGCCATATGCGGGATCGAAGGGCACCGCACCCCATCCGGCGGCGACGTAGGCCGCATAGGCGTCGATGAACCCATCAGGGGTGGTGACGGTGAAGTCATCGTTCCAGACCGCACCCTGCTCGTCACCTCGGCGGTTCAGCGGCGCGATCGTGTCCTCGATGAATCGCCCGGCTTCGGCGAGAACGGGCTCCATCATTTCGGTGTCGAAAGCATCGAACGATGGGTAGGCGCCAATCGCGTCGATGTCGGCGAGTTCCCGGAGGATGAATTCGATGTCCCAGAGCGGGACCCGGTAGTCAGCCATGTTGCGATCCTCGAATTTACTCTGCAGTCAAATAGTAGGACTTCCTACTATATCGTTCGGCTCGCCCTCAGACCTGACGCACAAGTCTCTTCAACGCGCGGAAGGCCCGGGTGAACAACTCGGGATCCGTCCAGTTGTCGACCGGGCCTCGACGCTCCGCGAGGAATCCGTTCAACTCGGCGCCCAATACCAGTCCGATCGCGAGCAGGTAGAGCCAGACCTGGATGGTGATCGCCGTTCCGATCGCGCCGTATACCGGGTTCGAGTCCGAACTGAGCGTGTTGACGTAGAGGCTGAACAACACGGTTGCGATCAACCACGCGGTCGCCGCGAACACCGCGCCCGGCAACTCCCATCTCCAGGACGCCCTCCGATTCGGCGCGAGGTGGAAGATCGTTGCTGCCCACAGCACCAGGATCAGAACTGCGAGTGGAAAGCGAAGCCATGTCCACAGCCACAGGAACGCATCTGGAGTCGACGATGACTCCGACAGCTCATCACCAGCAGCAATCGGCGCGATCACAACTCCTGCAAGCGTGATCGCTCCGACGATGATCGACCCGATAGCGAGGATCAGTCCGATCACCTGCGTGCCTACCCAACCGCGGGTGTTGTGGTGTCCGTACGCGACGTCGAGCGCGCGAACCACCGCTGCGAATCCGCGCGAAGCGGTGTAGATCGTGACCAGCACACCCACTGTCAGCACGGACGTGGACGACCCGTCGAAAAGCGACTGCACCGCGTCGGACACCGTTCCGCCCTGCCCAAACACCTGTGCCGACCAGTCGGTGAGTTGGTCCTCCACCGAGGTGGAGAGGTCGTTGCCGAACAGATCGCTCAGCCAGCCAAGCGCAGCCGACATGACCAGCAACAGCGGGAACAGGCTCAACAGCGCGAAGAACCCGATCTCAGCCGCCAGTCCGCTCACCCGGTCGTCGTGCCAGTGCCGATAGAGGTACCGAACGAGGTCGCGGATCGTAAGCGGAGGGACCGGCGCAGTTGCGGACTCAGGGGATTCGATTTCGCTCGACATGACAGCCCGACCAGCATGACCGCTTGGGCGGTCGAGCGGCGAATTACAGCGGACCCGCTCTCGCCGACGACCAGTGCCTCGGGCGCGGGGTCAACGAGTGAGGAGAAAGCGGCGGCGAGAGTTCACGACTGCCGCGACCTCGGCGAGAGGTCGCTCGCCGAGCACCGACTCGAGTGTGTGGTCGGCATCGAGGTCGATCACGGCATCGTCGCTCAAGAGCGGAACCATGGCTCGCGCCGCCTGGATGTCTTCGGGAACCACGAATGAGATGTGTACGGGCGCCGGTACGGACGACAGGCGACGAACATACTGGCGAAGCGATGTGACCAGGCGCGTGTGCACCGCCGCCGCCGCGGGCAGTGGACCGTGCTCGAGAACGTATTCGTGCGTCGCGACGAGCGACGAGACACCGTCGGCCACGAACGAATCGGCGGCGCCCCGACGATCGACATCGGTGGCGAGCAGGACCGGAAGCCCGGAGAGCGTGAGGCGTTCCGCAACTTCATTTGCCTGCTCGGCGGACTTCGTGATGACGGCAAGCCGGCCCGCCTTTGCCGCGAGGTCGCGGACGCGGAGCTCGCGATCGCTGCGCGAGGTCTGCCAGAAAAATCCGCCTGGATGAACGTGTTGAAGCGTCATATGGGGGGTCGATACCGTTCCGCTGGGTCGAGTCATTGGGTAATTCCGCCGCCGAGACCCACATCGCGGGTCGACGAGCACTGTAACACATGTCGTCACAATGTGACGTTTATGTAACGGAAACCAAAGGAAATTTCTGACGCCGTTTCAAGCGACGATGTCGACCGGCGCCCCCACGGGGACGTTCTCAGCGAGGAACTCGATGACCTCGTTCGGTACACGAACACACCCGTTCGACAGGTTCTGCCCGACCTGATCGGGTCGGCTCGTTCCATGGATCGCTATCACCGGGAGCCCACCGCTGAAGGTTTCGAGGGCTTCGGAGAAACCCGAAAGTGCCAGTGCGTACGGGCCGAGGTACGCCTCCTCCGGCGGGTTCTCCCTGACTGCCGCAACATAGAAGCGTCCGAACGGTGTCGGTGTGCGTTCGGCACCGACCACCGCCTGAGTCTCGGCGATCACGTGCGGACCGTCGTAGACCACCACACTCGTCGTCGTCAGGTTGACCTCCGCGCGGATTCGGGTCTGACTCAGGGTGAACTGGCTCGCGTCGATCCATCCCTCCTGGCCATTTGGGCGAACGGGTAGTTGTACCCGATACCAGTCGTGGCCCGGCTCACCTTCCA
>JBPCTR010000181.1:0-5349 GCA_051011575.1 Acidimicrobiales bacterium
GCGTTGACCGTGCCGTCCTTCCCGCGCCAGAGCACCAGGTCGTGTCCATGTACCCGCACCTGTTTGGGATCCTCGGCGATTTCGTAGCCGAACTCGATGGCGTACCAGTGGTTCTTGATCAGCATGCGCCGAACTCTCCTCGTGTTGGTCGCGCTCTGGTCACGTCGGTCGGGGCAGTTGCCGGTCGCCACCCCAGAGGGTGCGGACGAGCCGGTTTGTCAGCTCCTCGCCGAAGAACCGCACGGCCATGATGTTGGCCGGGTCACGCTCGGCGATGTTGCGGCGACGGGTGAGGTCGTCTTCGGCCAGCTGAGCCCGTCGTCCCTCCGATACCGGTTCGGCCTCGTCGACAAACGCGAGCCACTGGTCGACACGGCGATGCGCGAGCTCGCTGATCTGGTCGAGCCGCTCCTCGTCGTAGACGGTGTCGGGAACGGTGAAGCAGGTGGCCACGTCGGTGAGCGCTTGACGCACGTAGAGCGCCTTCGACGTGAACGGGGCCAATCCGTCGTCGGCGCGCATGGCGAGGAACTCCTCGTTCATCGGGCCGTAGTACTTGTCGAGAGAGTCGGTATCGAGCATGAGGTCGGACCGAGGGTTGAAGTCGATGTAGAACCAGAGATCGGGAAGTGTGCCCCACGCGATTCCGAGATGAGGCACGTCGATCTGCGGGCCGAGCCACGCGGTCACATGCATGTTCGTGAATCCGAGCGGCGGGTTGCCGATCCACGAATGCACCAGCCAATCGATCTCCGGACCCGTGTATGCCGCGAGCCGACCCGAAGGGTAGTCGGCCTCACCCTTGTAGGACTCGAGGTCTTCCGTACTGGGGTCGCGGGTCAGCTCAAAGCGGGCCTCGAGTTTGACCATGAGCTCCTCGGTGATCGACCACAGGCGATCGAAGGTCCTGGTCGCATCGGTTGGGCCCCGTCGATCGAAGATTTCCTCGACTCCTTCGAGCGTTTCGCGCATCGTTCTCCCAGTACCGTGGTGGTGGGCCGTTCCGAACAGCGGAACAACGTTTCGTTTTAGAGACGTTAGGGGCCACGGGCAATAGACGCAATGCAATACGAGGGGGAGACGCAGCTTTGAAGCGACCACGACTGCGGAGCAGCTTGTACGTCCCCGGCGACCGTCCGGACAGGTTCGACACGGCGCTCTTGAGCGGTGCCGATTCGGTGATCATCGACCTCGAGGACAGCGTTGCCGAGGAGGCGAAAGCCGACGCTCGGGCTCGTGCGGTGGCGTGGCTGAACGGACAGGACGAACCAGCTGTATGGATTCGGGTGAACAACCGGCCCGACCTCCTGGCCGACGACCTGGACGCTCTCCGTTCGGTGTCGTGTCTGGGCGTCGTCATTCCCAAGGCGACCGTCGAATCGTGCATGCGAACAGAGCTGCAGGTGGTGGCGTTGATCGAGTCGGCGGCCGGGGTCACGCAGCTCCGCGAGCTGGCGGCGCTGCCCAACGTGCAACGGCTCGCACTCGGTGAGGCCGACCTCGCCGCCGACCTCGGCTTCCACCCGTCTCGCAAAGGTCGCGAGTTCGATGCGATCCGCTCGCAGATCGTGGTCGAGTCGGCCGCCGCTGGGCTGGTCCCGCCCGCGGGTCCGGTACACACCGATCTTCGGGACACAAAGGGACTACGCAAGAGCAGCGAGCGGTTGTTCCGACGTGGATTCGGCGGCCGCTCCGTGATCCATCCCGATCAGGTGCCAATCGTGCACGATGCGTTTCGCCCATCGGCCGAGGAGCTTGCCTGGGCGCTGCGTGTGCGCGATTCAATTGCCGACGGACGTTCCGGCGAAAGCGTGATGGCGGTAGTCGACGGCGAGTTCGTCGACGCTGCCGTGATTCGTCGGGCGGACGCGATCCTCGAAATCGGCGACGAGCGATGATGCGAGATGCCGAGTCGACATCACTCGATTCGCCCCTGGAGTTGCCGTGCGGCGTGGTGCTGAAGAATCGGCTGGTCAAAGCCGCGATGTCCGATTCGCTCGGAGATGGCGCCGGCGATCCGACGACCGAGCAGATCCGCTTGTACGAGAGGTGGGCGGCCGGTGGCACCGCCCTGGCGATCATCGGAGAGGTGCAGGTGGATCCGCGCTATCCGGAGAAGCCCGGAAACGTCGTGCTTGGACCAGCCACGGACCCCTCGTTGCTCCGTGGCCTGGCAACTGTCGGAGATTCGATCGACAGCCACGTCTGGCCCCAACTCGGCCACGCCGGGGCGTTGGCCCACGGTCCGATCTCGCAGCCTGCGGGGCCATCCGCGATCGATCTCGACGAGCTGAAATGTACAGCGCTCACGATCGACGAAGTCAGTGCGCTGCCCGTGACGTACGCCGAAGCCGCGCAGCGGGCAAGAGCTGCAGGATTCAGTGGTGTCGAGGTTCATGCCGGCCATGGATTCCTGTTGAGTCAGTTCCTGTCACCGCTGTTCAACCGCCGAACGGACGTGTGGGGCGGTTCGGTGGAGGCGCGGGCGCAGATCCTCGTCGAGATCGTCCGTCAGATTCGAACCGAGGTCGGCACGGGGTTTGCGATCGGCGTGAAACTCAACTCGAGCGACCAGCTGGAAGGGGGCCTGAGCGAAGACGACGCGCTTGTGGTCGTCGAGCTGATCGGACGGGAGTCGGTCGACCTCATCGACATCAGTGGCGGAACCTATTTCCCGGGAGCAGCGGCGAGCTCCGATCGAGCACTGAGTGGGCCCTACTTCCTCGACTTCGCCCGCCGAGCCCGCACCGTGACCGATCGGCCCATGATGGTCACCGGCGGCTTCAAGACCCGGCAACAGGCCTCAGATGCGGTCCGGCGAGGTGACACCGACATGGTTGGCCTTGCGAGGGCGTTGGTGGTCGATCCGGCCTTGCCCCTGAAGTGGATGGAAGGCTGCGATGGTTCGGATCCGCAGTTTCCACGATTTGCATCGACTCCACCGGGAGGGGTCACGGCCTGGTACACGATGCGCCTGACCGACCTGGCAACGGGCACCGAGCTCGATCGGGATCGGTCGCTGGAGGAAGCGCTCGACGAGTACGAGGCTCGCGATTCGCGTCGTGTGGCCACGTGGAACGAGCGCTTCTCGTGACACACCTTGTGATCAGCCAGACGTGGCTGCGAGACGGCGAGCACCACGTGGCGGAGTACCTCGCGTTGGTGCAGAGGTTCGATGCGTTTCTTCGTTCCCAGCCGGGATTCGTGAGCCGTCGGCTCGTTCGGTCACTTGAACATCCCAACCACATCATTCACCTGCGCGAGTTCGACGACGTCGCGTCGTACGAGGCCATGACGTCGATCGCGGAGTACCGCGCGCAAATCGAGGCACTGTCGGAGCACGTCGACGGCTCCGCTTACCCCGAAGGGGCGGTACCTCGCGAATACGGTGAGATTCTCTTCGAGAGCGCGCCAGCCGACTCGTGACCGATGTCGTCCTCATTCACGGAGCGTTCCGGGGGGCCTGGTCCTGGGATCGGATGCGACCGCTGCTGAAGGATGCGGGTCATCGAACGTTCGCCGCCGAGCTCACCGACCCTGCCGCAACGCTCAGCTCCTACATCAACACCATCGCAAACGTCTTCGAAGGCAATGGCGTCGACAACGCGGTGTTGGTCGGCCACAGCCAGGGAGGCTTCATCGCCAAGGCGGCGAGCGAAGTGTTGGCCGACCGACTGCTGCGACTCGTTCACATCGACGCGCCGGTTCCAGCCCACGGCATGACGGCGTTCGACTTCCGCCCACCGGATACCGATCCACCACCGGTCGAGCGGGGAGACGTGATCCCACCGCGTGCGGTCGAGCCCGGTGCCGGGATCTCGATCGAGGATGCAGCGTGGATCAACGAACGGCTCGTCGGTCAGCCGGTGGCGCCCTCGATGGACCGGGTACGCCTCACCAATCCGGCCGCGCTCGCTCTCCCCGAGACGTACGTGTTCTTCGAGCGCACACCACCGGGATACCCGTGTGCAATCACTCGGGCCGAGCTCGACGCCACCGGCACGCCCTACACACTGATCGACGCTCCCCATGACGGCATCATCACCGACCCCGACGTCGTGGCGGCCGCCTTGTTGTCCGCGTTCTGATCAGCGGTAACGGTCTTCCTGAGTCGTGATGTGGTCGATGCCGACCAACCGCAGGAACTCGTCGTAGCTGGCCATCGCATCGAGGCGCTCGGCTGTGGGGCCGCGTGCGAGGAGCTCGGCGAGCGCGCTCTGTATTGCCCTCGTTGCGCTCAGCAGCGCCGTGATTGGGGCGAACACGATCGAAAAGCCGAGTTCGCCCAGCTCATCCATTGTGAACTCGGGTGGTCGAGCGGCGGAAGCATTGAACACGAGTGGAACGTCGGCAAACGCTGTGGCCACCGTTTCGATCTCGGCTGGGGACTCCAGCGCCTCGACGAACAGCAGATCGGCGCCCGCGTCCCGATAGCGACGGCCCCGCTCGATCGCCGCGTCGAGGCCCTCGATCGCACGGGCATCGGTCCGGGCGACGATGACGATGTCCGAGGCCGATGCTTTCCGGGCGTCGATCGCAGCCCGCAGCTTGCCCGCCATCTCATCGACCTCGATCACGTCCTTGCCCGCCAGGTGGCCACACCGCTTCGGCATGACCTGATCCTCGAGGTGCAGTCCGGCAACGCCGCCGGCGATGTACGCCTCGACCGTGCGAATCACATTGATGGCGTTGCCATACCCGGTGTCGGCATCGGCCAGAAGGGGGATCGACAACACGCGCGCCAAACGAGCCGCGGCGTCGGCCATCTCGGTCATCGTGAGGAGGCCGACGTCGGGTTGGCCCAGCAACGACCCAGCGACGGCAAAACCGGACATGTGGGCAGCGTCGAACCCCGCCTCCTCCACGAGACGAGCGGAGACGCCGTCGTAACAACCGGCCAGCAGGGTTGCGCCGGGCGCATCGACCAGCTCGCGGAGGCGGGCCGCACTCACAACAGCTCCGCTGCTGCTTGCCAGGACCGACCGTCGACGAGGTTGGTATCACGGGAGATCTCACGGTGCAACGAGCGAGCGGGATGGATCGTGGCGTCGAGCACCTCATCGTCGGCGCCCGCCACGACGGCGTCGGGCGTGTTGATCGTGCCGTCGTAGGGGTGGACCCGATCGGTCGACCACAACGAATCGCGGGGCGGGTTCAGGACCATGGTTCCGGCCGTGCCCTGCGGAGCGCAGGCCACGAGGCACAGCCGGTTCTCGGCAGCACGCTCCCGAATCGCCAGGTCGATCTGCCACGCCCTTGTCGGCGCGTACAGCACAACCGCGATGTGCGCGCCCTGGATCGAGGCGAGACGAACGGTCTCGGGATAGAGGTGGTCGTCGCCGACGATCA
>JBPCTR010000182.1:0-22314 GCA_051011575.1 Acidimicrobiales bacterium
CCCCTGAGCCACGATCGATTCGAGTCCGAGGAACCGAGCGAACCGCCGCCGAGGTACCGGCGGGGGTCGCAGGGGGCAGACGCTCCGCGGGAGCCCCCTGCCCAGGATCGAGCCGGCCCCGCCGGTCGATCGTGAAAAAGCCGCGGGCGTCAGCCCGACGAACAGGAACCAGTTCGGAAACCTCCGGTTTCCGAACTGATCAACTCAGGTGCTTCCCACCGAAGATGTCGCTGACGCTGGCATCTTCGAAGACGGCTTCGATGGCGGAGGCGATGATGGGGGCGACCGAGAGGACTTCGATCTTGTCGCACTGCTTCTCGGGCGGCAGGGGCAGCGTGTTCGTCATCACGACCCGTTTGATCACCGAGTTCTTGATGCGATCGATTGCCGGATCCGAGAACACTCCGTGGGTGGTCGCCGCGTACACCTCTGAAGCCCCACGTTCGGCCAGTTGTTCGGCGGCGGCGACGATGGTGCCACCCGTGTCGATCATGTCGTCGATCAGCACACAGACCTTGCCCTCGACCTCGCCCACGACGTCCTTGGCCTCGACGGCGTTCTTTCTGCCAGCCACTCTGCGCTTGTGCACGATCGCGAGCGAAGCACCGAGCATGTTGGCGTATCGTTCCGCCACCTTCACGCGGCCGGCGTCGGGTGAGACCACAACGAGATCGTCGTCGCCGATCGAGCGCAGGTATTCGACGAGCACGGGCATCGCGGTGAGGTGATCGACGGGTCCGTCGAAGAATCCCTGGATCTGACCGGAGTGCAGGTCGATGCTCACGAGCCGGCTGGCGCCTGCGGCCTTGAACATGTTGGCCACAAGCTTGGCGGTTATCGGTTCGCGGCCCGTCGACTTACGATCCTGGCGGGCGTACCCGTAGAACGGCGCAACGACGGTGATGCGCTTGGCCGATGCCCGCTTGGCGGCATCGACCATCACGAGGTGTTCGATGAGTGAGTCGTTGATCGAGCCGTCTTCCCACGCCGAGTGGGTGTTCATAAGAAACACGTCTGAACCGCGGATCGACTCGGAGAATCGACAGTGAATCTCGCCGTTCGCAAAGTCGGCGATGTTCGGATCGCCGAGCTCGATGTCGAGCCGGCGGGCGACTTCCTCGGCGAGCTCCTGACTGTTGCGCCCGGCGAACAACGTCAGCTTCTTCTTGGTTACCTGCTCCATCGGACCCTCACTCCGTCGACCCGCTGAGCACCCTAGCGGGCATGTCAGCGAGCGAGATCACCGAGAACTGAGAACGGAGCGAGCCTCGTGTGCGCGGCCACATCGGTGCCGCTGACGACCGAGTGGGGTACCCGCGCGCCGGCACCGATCGTTGCGTCGACGACGTGTGAGTTGGGGCCGATCACGGCGCCATCGGCGATCACGGACGGGCCTTCGATCACCGTTCCGGGACACAGTTCGACGCCATGGCCGATCGTGGCGCGGGCATCGATATGGACCGCGCGCGGGTCGGGCATGAAGACACCGCGGTCGATCCAAGTCGCCACGATCCGGTCGCGGAGCTGCACCTCGACCACGGCTCGCTCGGCCATCGTCTCGATCGCTATGAGCGGCTCGTCGCGATGCAATCGGACCACGGGGTGTCCGGACCGCTCGAGCGTGTCGCCGGCGTCTTGAACGAGCGGAGGCCCATCCCAACCACGCGGCGTGACGCGACGGAGTGCGGGCACGAGCAGCGGCGCTCGGAAGATCCCGATCTCACCGTTCGTCGACGGTAACGACATCGGGTCGACGATCGACCGCACGATCCCATCCGCGTCGCGATCGATGAGCGGTTCGTCGCTGGACATGTCGGTCGCAGCCGGACCAAGAATCGTTGCGCTCGCACCACGCGCGACATGCTCATCGATGAGCATGCGCAGTTCGGTCGCTTCGAGCTGGGGCGACTCACCGCCGAGCACGATTACGTGAGAGCTGTCGAGAAGGCTCAGATCGGGTCCAAGGCGTTGGAGCGCATCGGCCATCACCTCGGTGTCGTTACTCCTCGCGCGGATCACGAACTCGACGACGGCCGAGTCGGCTCGATGCTCCATCTCCGTTCGCGTGGCGGGATCAGGAGCGTTACCGATCACGGCGATTCGGCGAACGGACGCGCGGAGCATCGCATCGATCATCCACGTGTGGATCGAGAGCCCTGCGATTGGCGCGCACGGCTCGGCCGGGCCGGTGGGTGCCTTCGACGAATGAAGGTGCGCACCGGAGACGATGAGCGCCGCTACCTGTGGCCTGTCCATGACGTCATTGTTAGCAAGAGCACCCCGATCGAGTCAGGTTTTGCTGGCCGAGCAGGGATCGAACCTGCGACCTCCTGAACCAAAATCAGGCGTTCTGCCAACTGAACTACCGGCCAAGGCATTGTGTCTCCCACCGTAGCGGGCACGGACTCGAGGGAGCGGACGCGCAACCGGCCCGCAACGATGCGGGCCGGAGACGATCGGGTTGTAGTGGTGAACGGTCGGCTAACGACCGCGCTGCCGCTGCGCGCGCGTCCGCTTCAGCATCTTGCGATGCTTCTTCTTGCGCATGCGCTTACGGCGCTTCTTTACGAGAGATCCCATGGCGCGGTCACGATACCGCCTTCGGGTGCCGCCACCACGCCGCGAGCCGTCGAGATCGTCGTCAGATCACGTCCGAGGACGCTGCGATGGTGCGCACGACCCGACCGGCATCGGGAAATGTCCCCTCAACAAACCATGCAGAGCCACTTCCCGCCAGACGCGGCGCGGCGCCGGTTGCTTGGGCAAGCGCGTCGCGCACCGCCTCGAGCTCGGGCGCGATCGCGAGTGCCGCGGGCTCGAGATCGTTTCCATTCGAGCCCCGAGGGCCGCCCATCTCGTCCCACATCCGATACACGTCGGGCGTCGAACAGTGGATCCTGGGCGTGACCAACGTGAACTCACGCGAAACGAACGGAAGCGGCTCGACGATCTCACCGATACCGCGGACGCGGGCACGACCCCCGACGAGGCAGAAGGCGACATCGGCACCGATTCGTGCTGCGGCCTCGGTGTCGGTGAAGCCGGCCCATCGAAGGACAGCCGCTGCGTCGGCCGACCCTCCTCCCAGCCCGGCCCCCGCCGGAATGTTCTTGCGAACATCGACCAATGCCGTCACACCGCTGAGGCGGAGTGCTCGCGTGACCAGATCGTCATCGGACGCGATCTCGAGTCCGGCGACCGAGATGTCGCCGTCGAAGTACCGGACGCCGCTGTCCTCCGGATCGATTCGGAGTTCGTCTGCCAGATCGAGTGTGACCATCTCGGCATCGATCAGGTGCATGCCGTCGTCACGAGTTCCGACGACCCGCAGGCTCAGGGTGAGTTTCGCCGGCGCCACAACGTTGATCATCATTGATCCCCGACCACGGCCGCGATTCTTGCCCATCCGTCGAGGTCCACGTCTTCAGCTCGATGAGTCGGATCGATATTCGCGGACTCGAGACCGGCCTCGTCGATCAACGGCTTGAGCGACCGGCGCAGCATCTTTCGGCGTTGCCCGAATGCGACCTTGACCACCCGAGCCAGGTCATCGTGATCGACGTCGATCACCGGTTCGGGGTGGCGGGTCAGTCGAACGAGGGCCGAATCCACCTTCGGCCGGGGGACGAAAACCGACGGTGGCACGTGGGCCACAATCGACGCGGCCGCCTCGGCCGCCACCAGCACCGACGGAATTCCGTAGGCCTTCGATCCGACGTGGGCCACGAGTCGCTCTGCGACCTCGGCCTGGACCAACACGACCAACTCCCGCACCCGAGGCACCGACGTGAGGATGTCGATCACCAACGTCGTGCCGATGTTGTAGGGCAGGTTGGCGACCACGCTCACGGGGCCCGCGTGAGCGCCAATGATGTCGGCCCAATCAACCTTTTGTGCATCGGCTTCGATCACTGTTGCCCGATCGCCCAAGACTTTCTGGGCGGCGGCTGCGAGTCCGGCGTCAACCTCGATCGCAACCACCCGGGCACCGGTCTCGACGAGGGCGAGCGTGAGTGATCCCAGGCCCGGCCCGATCTCGACCACCAGGTGGTCGGGACCGACGCGGGCGAGTTCGGCGATTCGGCGGACCGTGTTGGGATCGGCCACGAAGTTCTGGCCGAGTTCCCGGCGGGCGCTCAAACCGTGTTCCTCGAGCAGCCGATGGATCGTCGGCCGGCTGTGCGTCACGCGATACTCAGAGGAGGTTCTTGCCGCAGATGGGCCACTGATCCCATCCACGCATGGCGTAGAGGGTGTAGGCCATCACGTCCTGCCAACCGGCGGGTGCGTCGACCGGGTCAATGCCGGTCAGGAAGGGCCAGTGGATGCCACTGACCCAGTTCCAGGTCTGCTGCGAGAACTGGTAAGCGCCGCGGTAGAGGCCCGACGGGCTGATCGCTTGATAGTTGTGCGTCGACTCGCAATTGCGCAACGCGTTCCACTGGGCCGCGGTTGGGCCACCATCTGGGGGCGGAACGCGGCCATCGACCTGCGCGGGCGGCGCGGGAATGTCGGTTTCGGGTGGCGGTCCCTCGCCAGGATCGGTCCCTTCACCCTCACCAGGATCGGTCCCTTCACCCTCACCAGGATCCGCCCCTTCACCCTCTTCGGGTGCGGGCGCCGGATCTGGTTCGCTCGGTGTCGGCTCTACGACGACCGGTAGGAGGTCAAGGCGTGTATTCGACGGTGCGGGAACATTCGAGGGCTGGAACAACCCCTGTTCGACGGCGATCTCGCGGGCGTCAGCCCATTCGGCTGCCCGCTCGGCCAGCGTGACGATGTCGGGCCGAAGCACGGTCGTCGACACGACCACCTGAACCGGTGTGTCGACCGGAGCCGAGCGTTCGACCGTTTCCGACTTCACCTCGGGCGCGACGGCGTCCGGGGTGGATTCGACCGATTCCACGGCTCCTTGGGCGGTCGACGGTGAGTCGATGACCAGAATCGGGATCGCGAGCGCAGCAACGAGCCCGGCGATCGCGACTCGCCAGCGCTCATTGACCTTGGTTCGACTCAGGACAGCGGTCCCCTTCACTGGCGTGTACATGCACGCGAGTGGATGGGCTGCCCCTCCACGCGCTTCGTCAAACGCT
Source organism: Acidimicrobiales bacterium (assembly GCA_051011575.1). Taxonomy (GTDB): domain Bacteria; phylum Actinomycetota; class Acidimicrobiia; order Acidimicrobiales; family SHLQ01; genus SHLQ01. The sequence goes on from JBPCTR010000182.1 coordinate 5,094, forward strand.
AGGAAAACCGCCTCTGCGATGCAACCTCGGCGCAATACCGGTCACGCAGCGCGCGACACAAGGTTCGACGCCTCAGTTCAGCCCGTAGAAGCTTCGCGCGAGGGCGCTTGTTGCGTCGGCCACGACTTCTGTTGCGACGTTTTTGATCGCCGCGACTGCAGTACCCACGTGCACGACGTTCGCGGGCTCGTTCTTGCGGCCGCGATGCGGAACCGGCGCCAGGTACGGAGAATCGGTCTCGATCATGAGGCGGTCGAGCGGACAAACCCTCACCGCAGCCTGCAAATCCTTGGCGTTTCCAAAGGTCACAATCCCACTCACAGACACAACGATTCCCCGGTCGAGACCCTTCTCGGCCTCGGCTGGACCACCAGTGAAGCAGTGGAAGACCGTGCGCTCCGGCACACCCTCGGCGTCGAGGATGTCGAAGGTGTCGGGCCACGCCTCACGGGTGTGAATCACCAGCGGCAGGTCGTGTTCGTGGGCCAGCCCGATGTGATCGGCAAAAACCTGACGTTGTACGGCGCGCGGAGAGTGGTCGTAGTGATAGTCGAGGCCGGCCTCCCCGACCGCCACGACCTCGGACTCAGCGAGGAGGTCGGCGAGCCCCTCGGTTCCGTCGGTCGCATCGTGGGGGTGCACGCCGACCGTTGCGAACACTCCCTCGTGACGGCGCGCGACCTCGATCGCCTCCCGCGAACGATCGAGAGTCACGCCCACCGTGACCATGCGCGTCACACCTACAGCGCGAGCGGCGTCGACCCAAAGATCGCCATCCGCGCCCGGGGGAATATGACAGTGATTGTCGATCCAGGTCGTGGGCATGCTCAGCTCTTGAGACGGGGAAACAGTGGGTCGCCCGCAACGAGCCTGAGTCCGCCGGGGTACCCGCCCCACGTCGTCGCCACGGGGATGCGTTGTTCGTCGACCCGACCGGGAAGCCCGATTCGCTCCCATGCCAGCTGCGCAGCGTTGGGGATCGCGGGGTCGGCGAGAATCGATACGATCCGCACCGCTTCGAGCGCATCGCCCATCACTCGGTCGACCTCGGGCCCCGGATCCATCTTCCACGGCTCATTCGCGGCGAGGTATTCGTTCGCCTCCCGGATGAGCCGCCACGACGCATCGAGGGCGATGGGCGGCTGGCCGCGCTCCCAGGCCGCGACCGTCTCGCCGACAGCCGCTGCCGCCTCGACCGCCAGCGGCGATTTGGGGTCGGGCGCGGGTGAGGTCTCGCCGCACTTCTTGGCAGCCACGGTGATGACCCGCTGAACGAGGTTGCCGTACTGGTTGGCCAGATCGGAGTTGTACCGGCTGATCATTGCCTCGTAGCTGAAATCTCCATCCGGTCCGAAGGCGGGATCGCGCAGGAAGTGGTACCGAAAGCCGTCGACGCCGAACGCGCTGTAGCCGAGTTCGTCATCTCCCTCGATCAGTTGCTTGGGAGAGATGCTGTTGAGCTTCGACTTCGACATCTTCTCGCCGCCGATGAGAAGCCATCCGTGCACGAAGAACTTCGGGAGGTCGGTCACTCCGGCGGCGAGGAGCATTGCGGGCCAGAACACGCAGTGGAAGCGGATGATGTCCTTCCCGATCAGATGATGGGTCGCAGGCCACCATTCGGAGAATCGTTCGGGGTCGTCCCCGTAGCCCACTGCTGTCGCGTAGTTGATGAGCGCGTCGTACCACACGTAGAAGACGTGATCGTCGTCCCACGGCACCGGCACGCCCCAGTCGATCGACGTACGCGAGATAGAGATGTCGCGAACGTCCTGCCGGAGCAAACCGAGGACCTCGTTGCGGTAGCCGTCGGGCCGCACCACGTCGGGAGTATTCTCGTAGTACTCCACCAGTTGATCGACGAAGGCGCTCAACTTGAAGAAGTAGTTGTCCTCCTTCATGAGCTCCGCCGGTCGTCCATGTATGCGGCAGTTTCCGTCGTCGAGCTCGTCGTCGGTGTAGTACGCCTCACACGAGACGCAGTAGAGCCCCTCGTACGTGTCGCTGTAGATCCAGCCGTTGTCGTACACCCGCTGCATCAGCGCCCTCACGGCCTCGTGATGGCGAGGTTCGGTGGTCCGGATGAAATCGTCGTTCGTGGCTCCGATCAGGTCCCACGCCTCTTGGAATCGAACGCTGGTGCGGTCGGATTGCTCCTTGGGAGTGATGCCGTTCTGCTCCGCCGCTCGAGCGATCTTCAGACCGTGCTCATCGGTGCCCGTGAGGAAAAAGGTGTCGTCGCCCACCAACCGGTGCCACCGAGCGAAAGCGTCGGCAATGACGGTCGTGTACGCATGCCCGATATGGGGTGCGTCGTTCACATAATAGATGGGTGTTGTGATGTAGAACCTGCTCACCCGCTGGAGCCTAGCCAGCAAGCACCCCGGCGCTGGGCGAGCCGTCGAGGTCGACATCGGCTGGTTCGAGGTTCTCGACCGATCGAAGTCGCAACACCTCGGGCTCGTCGGCGACGTCGGTACCTCGGCGTGCCTGGATCTCGTCGATCTTGCGAAGCTTCCGCTGCATCTGGTTGGACCGGGCGCCATCGAGTTCATCGAAGGTGCGCTGCGCCGTGCCGATCTGCTTGCCGAGCTTGTCGACGTGACCCGAGAACTTCTCCCATTCCGCCGAGAAGTCACTGAGGCACTGCATGATCTCTTCGCCCCGTCGTTCCAACATGAAGTTGTCCATCGACTGACGGACGACGGCGAGCACGGCGAAGAGGGTCGAAGGACCGCAGAGAACGACCTTCGCGGCGAGCGCGGTGTCGACAAGGCCCGGATCGTTCTCGTGTACGAACGAATAGACACTCTCGTTCGGCATGAACAACAGGACATAGTCGACCGAGTCAGCAGCTTCGCAATAGTTTCGACCGGCCAGGTCGGTCACCTTGGCCTTGGCGTCGCGACGAAACTGGTTGCGGAATTCGTCGGCGCGTGCGTCATCGGCTTCGAGTGCCTCGAGGTGGCGCACGTAGTTGTCGATCGGAAACTTGACGTCCATGTGCAGTGCCATGCCGCGCGGGAGCGAGAACGTGATGTCGGGGATACCCCCGGTTGACAGTGCCTTCTGCTTCTCGAAGTTGATCCCCTCGTGAAAGCCGGCTGCACGGAGAACGTCCTCGGCCATCCGTTCACCCCACTGACCACGAGTTTTGGGACTGGCGAGCGCTTCCCGCAGACCTCCGGCAGTCGCCTGGAGCTGAGTGGTCACGGTGGCGGCCTGTTTCAGCCCCTCGATCACCGCACCGTGCTGTCCGGCGGCACGCTCCTGGAGGTCGGTGATCATCTTCTGCATCCGGCGGAGCTCGGATCCGATGTCGCTCGCCTGTTTCTGAAAGGCCTGCGAACCGGCATCGAGGCGCTCGGTCCCCTGCCGGAGGCGGGCATCGAGACGCGACTCGGCCACCTCGGCGGCTCGTTCGACCGCCGCCTGCACCGTGGCCTCCCGATCGCGGCCGATGGCTTCGGCAGTGGCCGACCGCTCGACGAGCGCAGCCTGAACCGCCGCCACAACGGCCGCGTGCTGTGACTCCTGCTCGACCTGGTCCTGTCGATCGGCGAGGTAGCGCACGAGGACCAGTGCGCCGACAACACCAACGGCGAGACCGCCGGCGAGCGAAGCGAGAAGAGGGAAGGTGTTCATGTGACACAAGGTACGAAAGGGGTGTGACAGGACCCCCCGACACGGCGATACTCATGGCCGTGAGCGCCCGATTTTCCGCCCTCCTCGTGTTCTCGACGTCTGCGCTCGTGCTGGTACTCGAGATCGCCGCCGGCCGCCTCATGGCCCCCCACGTCGGGGTCTCGCTCGAAGCCTTCACCGGAATCATCGGCACGGTGCTCGCCGGAATCGCCGTGGGAGCAGCCATCGGGGGGTGGCTCGCCGATCGGTACAATCCGAGGCTCCTGATCGGGCAGGCGCTGTTCTATGGCGGCATCCTCGTCTGGTTGTCGATCCCCATCGTTGCCGGGGTGGGCCCAGGCATGGGCGCCGCACCGGCCGAAATCGTCCTTCTTGCGGGCTCCGCTTTCTTCCTGCCCGCCGCCGTGCTCAGTGGCGTTCCACCGATGGTCGCCAAACTCCGACTCTCGTCGCTCGACTCGACCGGGTCGGTTATCGGCGGCCTATCGGCATGGAGCACCTTCGGCGCACTCCTCGGCACCTTCGGAACCGGATTCGTCCTGCTCGCCATCGCCCCGATCCGCGGCATCATCATCACGATCGGGGCGGTGCTTGTGATCGCCGGCGCGACCCTGCTCTGGAGAGAGCGCCGCCGCCCCGGCGTCGTCGAGGGAGCCGTGGCCGTTGTCGCTGCCGCCTTCGTACTCTCGATCGGCTCCACCTGCGATTTCGAGACCGCGTACTCGTGTGTGCGCATCGTCCCCGACGTGAATCGCGAGGGCGGACGCAGTTTGATTCTCGACCGTGTTCGTCACGCGCACGTGGACCTGAACGACCCGACCCACCTCGAGATCCGGTACGCGCGCCTCTTCGACCGGGTGATCGACACGATGGCAGCCGGGCCACTCGACGTGTTGCACGTGGGCGGTGGCGGTCTGTCGATGGCGCGCACAATCGGTGCTGAACGCCCAGGGTCGACCCATGTCGTGCTCGAACTCGACGGCGACCTCGCCGACATCGTGTACGACGAGCTGGGAGGCGACCAGATCGACGGCCTCGACGTACGAATCGGCGATGCCCGGCTCACGATCCGGGACGTTCCCGCGGACTCGACCGATCTCGTGGTGGGCGATGCCTTCGGTGGTGACGCCGTTCCATGGCATCTCACGACCACCGAGTTCGTGGCCGATCTCGACCGCGTGATGCGGCCCGATGCCGTGTACGTGATGAACCTGATCGACGGGGGCGAGAGCAGACTTGCAGCCGCCCAGCTCGCCACGCTCGCCCGCACCTTCGAGCACGTCGCGCTCATCGTGCCCGCCGGCGGAGTCCCGGATCGTCGCGTCAATCAGATCCTCGCCGCATCCCACGCCCCGATCACCGAAATCGACATCACGCCCGCCGATGGGGAGGTCGTCGACGCCGCCACCCTCACGTCGATCATTGCGGACGCCCGCATCCTCACCGACGACTTCGCTCCCACCGACCAGCTCTGACTAGCGCCAGATCTGCTCTGGCACCTTTCCGCAAAAAGGGGTCAGAGCCCGCTCTTCGAAATGGGGTCTGACCCCGGTGGTCCGCTCGTTCCTCGCTCCCGGGCTCGGATCTCGCCTGCGGCGAGTTACGCCTTTTGCCGGGAGCGGAGCTCGCGGAGCGACCATGTCGGTTGACGCGGATGTCGGGCGGAAGTCCCGACGTGTTACAGCGTGAGGGTGCCGGTGGAGACGGTGGTCTGGGTCTGCTCATGACGGTCGATCATCTCGACGACCACGTGCCATTCGCCGGATCCCACCCGGTTCTGCGGGACATTCCACGTGAAGGTGTTGGTACCCCGGGCCACGGTGACGCTGCCGATGAGCTGACCCCCCACCCCGTCGGCGTTGCGGTCGATGTAGATGTTCGCCGTGGTGCCCTTCTCGAACCCACGGTCGCGGAAAGTCACGTCGAAGGTGCCGTTGGTGGGTTTGTCGTCCTCAGACATCATCACGTAGTCGACGTGGAATCGGCGGGTGCCGCTGTCCTCGTGGGCGTCGAATCGGAGCAACCCGATATTGCCTTCCCATCCGGTCGTCGAACCACCCTCGACCAGCTCGTTGGGTGTGTAGTCGTTCAGGTCGATGCTGATGGTGTTCCACCCGGGGTAGACCACGATGTCGTCGGAGACTTTGAAGTCGCCCAGCCCGCCGCCGGCCTTGCGCCACACGAGCCGCGCGTTCATTCCGCCACCCGGCCCGCCGGAGAGCGAGAACCCACCCTCGTAGTACACCCGTGCGGTGAACCGATGGAATCGTTCGGCATCGATCGGTTTGTCGGCCGGAATAGCCAGGCGGAAGCCCGAGTCGCTGCGATTTGGCGCGGTGTTGGTGCCGATGAGCGTGCCGTTGGCGATGCTGTATGTCATGTTGCGGGTCAGCCCGACATCGTTGGCCGCGTTGAAGTCCCATGCGTTCCCGCGAACGGCGAGGTCGTAGGAGAGCCCGCCCTGCAGGTTCGGCTCGAAGATCACCGGACGGGGCCGCTGGTTGATCACCAGACGCCGAACGCCCGACTTCCCGTTTGGCGACAACGTGTACACGAAGTACTTCCCGGGCGGGAGGGCGTCGGTATCCCACCAGGCGATGTGACCCTCCTGCCCAATGTCGGCGATGACGCCCCAGTTCGGGTTCCGATGGTTGTTGTTTCCGGCGTGCCGATCGCGATCCCAGATCAGCTGGGTGTCGGGATGGGTGTCGAAGCTGCGGTAACGCATGCCGTTCGTCGAGGGTTCATACAGCCGGATCCAGTCGATCTCGATCTCGCCACCCTTCGCCGAAGGCGTGAGCACGAGGCCGCGGATCTCGCCCTCCCAATCGACCGGACCCTTTGCCGGGTCGTTGACGAGTTCGATGTCGTAGGTGTTCCAGCCCGAATCGACCCAGAAGCCCACGCCGCCTTTGCACTCGGGGCGGAGCATCCCGCAGTCGTACCAGCTCACCTCGGCCGCCGACCGATCGTGACCGGTGAGGCGCATCCGGAATGAGAGACGAGTGAATCGATCGGCGTCGATCGGATGCAGCTCGCCGTCTCGGCCGTTGGGAAGGCTGTTCCAGCTCTGAAGAAGGCGGAGGTGGGCCTGATTCTGACCAGTGCCCTTCCACACACCGTTCTCGATGCGAACGTTGGTGAATCGGGTGTGGCTCAGGCCGTCGACGTGAGGAAGATCGTGCTCACCGTTGAAGTCCCAGCTGTCGGAGAAGCTCACCGAGGCGAAATCAGGGGCTTCGGTCGTAATCATCTGCCCGCGCGGCTTGAGGATCGACGCGGCCGACGCTGGCGCCGCCGACAGGGTCGACGCCGCCATCACGACCGCAGCGAAGAGCGCGGTGAAACGTGTGATTCTCGACATTCTCATGACAACGACACCCGGACCCGCCGACTTTACGGGCAGTTGCGTAACGATTTGTAGTCAGCCGTCGACGATCGGTCCGGTTACCCGGTCTTCCCACACCCGTGGGAACTCGACAATCGTTTCGGTTCCAGGGTTGGTCGACGGTCCGTCGCCGCGCCGCATCGAGATACTCCCACCCAGTTCGGTCGTCACAAAGGTGTTGACGAGCGTGAGGCCGAGACCCCGCGCCTCCGAGAATTCGAATCCTTCGGGCGGGCCGAGACCGTTGTCGGCGACGCGCACGATCACGTTGTCCGCTTCGGAGTCGAGACTCACGGTGACCATGCGCCCTTCGTCCGGTTCGACTCCCACCGGGAACGCGTGATCGACCACGTTCTGCATCAGCTCGGTGAGGACGACCGCCAGCGGGATCGATCGAATGAGGGGCAGGCGCCCCGCATCGCCGCCGAGGACGAATCGGATCGGTGTCTCGGGCGACTGGAGGCCCTCCTCGATCATTCGGATCAGGGGGCGGGCGACTTCGGAGAACGGCGCGTCGTCACCAGATGCATCCTCGGACTGATCGTTCGCCAGGGTCTCGTGGACGATCGCGATCGCGCCGATGCGCCGCACCGATTCCTCGAGCGCTGCTCTTCCCTCCTCGGACTGGACCCGTCGGGCCTGAAGACGCAGTAGCGACGAGATCGTCTGGAGGTTGTTCTTCACCCGATGGTGGATCTCGCGGATCGTGGCGTCCTTCGACATCAACAATCGGTCGCGACGCTTGAGCTCGGAAATGTCGCGGATCAGCGTGAATGCGCCGTCGACCGCGCCATTCGCGACGAGTGGAATGCAGCGGGTCGACACTGTCACCCCGCCACCCCGTTCGAGTTCCTGGGCAACCGCGGACTCGATGGCGTACGCGGTACGAACAAAACTCTCGTCGATGCCGATCTCGGCGAGCCGATGCCCCGACGGATTCCCGTGGATACCGAGGCGATGCAAGGCCGACATCGCATTTGGCGACTGAAAGATTACGCGTCGACCGGCGTCGAGCACGAGCAGGCCGTCGCCGACACGAGGCGCCCCGTATTGTGGCTCCTCAGCACCGACGAACGGGAACACCCCGTCGGCGATCATCTGCGTGAGCCGTTGCGACAGCGACAGATAGGTCGCCTCGAGCTGCAACATCTCTCGGGTCAGCGTGCGCCGCTCCAGGAGAACCACCCCGAGCTTGCGGTCGCCGAGAACGAAGGGGGCGGCTGCGATCTCGGCCGTGCCACCCGAGTAGTGCGGACCCAACTCGACCGAGTCACGCAAGACCTCGCCCGTCGCGAATGCCTTGGCGGCGAGCGGCCGCTTCTCGGGCTGGTGGCGATCCCCAAGGGGGTCGTGTGAGTACAGCGTGGGTGCGGTCGAGCCGCGCACGTTTGCGAGAACGATGAACGAGCCGTCGTCGGCGTCGGCCACTGGTGCGAGCAACAGGACGTCACCCAGTGAGAGGTCGGCCAGCAGTCCCCAGGTGCGGAATAGCCGCTTGGTGTGTTCGAGCGCGTAGTGATCGAATCCTGCGATCGTCTTCGCTAGTTCGAGCGGGGATGCCATGCGCTGGATCCTATATTTCGCGCGGCACTTCCGGTCGAGACAGCCCGCCCGCCATCTGCGCGGCTAGGCGCTGGACCAGAGCCGGTCAGCGAGATCGCCGATGGCGTCGAGACCGACGGGCGAGTGCACAAAGCGGGGCACTGTAACCAGCGATCCCGCGTCGAGGACCGCAAGCGCCGCCGATTGCGCGTCCGCGACCTCGGTCCGTTCGAGCACGTAGTCGGCACCGGGCGAGAGGAGCCGGGTTCGCCCCTTGGTGAACGGACTCCGCTCCCCCACGAGCACTCGCTCAGCGGCGTCGCGCACCCGCTCATCCCAATAGACGTCGGGTTCAACACCGTTCACCACCGTGACGTCGACGTCGATCGATCGGGCGCTGAGATCGGTACGAAACGCCAGCATCCGCTCGACCATCTCTTCACCGGGCCCGGTGACCGCGACGTAGCCCGCCTCGTCTCCTGCCACCCGCGCGGACACATCACCGGCGCGGGTGATCAGGGCGGGCACGACGCCGTGCATCAACTGGAAGAACTCGAGCACGTCTGCAAAGAATCCGGCACCGAGCAGTCGGTCGGCGATCGAAGCGAACGTCTTGGCGGCGGCGGTGCCAAACATCGACGCCGGATCGGTGTTGGTGAGCCAACCCAGCAGCGGACTGCCGAAGAACTCGGCGACGCGACCCGGCGCATCGAAGAAGTCGAGCGCGCTCTGCGAGGGAGGTGTGTCGACGATGATGAGCCGGTACTGCTCGGACTCGATCGCCTCCGCAAGCCAATTGAGGGCCGCGTAACCGTTTCCGTGAACGAACGTGTCGGCGATCCGGCGGAAAACGGCGTTGGAGAGCAACCGGTCGGCCGTCTCCTCGTCGGGGGCCTCGGCGATCACGAGATCGTTCCACGCCTGACCCGGGTCGAGCATCGCGGTGAACAGTCGGCCCCGCCCGCCATCGGTCGGGATCTCGACCGGACCGCCGCCCTCGATCTCCAAGCCGAGGGTCGTCGCGAGCCGTCGAGCCGGATCGATCGTGAGGACGAGCACGTCGCCCTCGCCGTGACGAGCTGCGGCCAAACCGATCGCGGCCGACATCGTCGTCTTGCCCACTCCCCCGGCCCCGCCCACGACCACCAGGCTTCGCTCGGCGACGATCGACGACAGGCTGGTCATCGCGATCCCGCATTGAGCTCGTCGTGAAGCGCTTCGCGAATTGCAACCACGGTGTCGGGTACGACGCCGAGGTCGGGCACGTGCAGCAGCTGCGTGCCCTCAGAGAGCTCGCGACGGAGCCGCGCATCGACCTCCGACGCCACATCTGCTCGATCGATCCCGATCTGCACACCTTCGAGTAGGCCGGCAGCACCCTTGCTCATTCGGGCAGGAGGCGCCGCTATCAAACTCTCCACCTCGGCCCGGCCATCACGCGTGTAGAGCTGCGGGCGGGTTCGGTTGACGACAACGGCCCCCAGGTGCGCAGGTGTCTCGACGTGTAGTCGCGACACGAACTCGAGCGTCTCGACGAACGGAACCTCTTCTGCAAGCGTCACGTTGACGACGCCGGTGATCTCCGGATCGCCGAGCAGTTCGACCATCCATCCGGTTTCTCGAGCGAGCCGACCCACACTCGCCAGATCGTTGACACCCGTTGGCGCTGCCAGCTCACCGAGCAGGTGCCCGCTCGATGCGGCGTCGACGACCACGAGGTCCCAATCCTTGGTGCGAACTTCGTGGGCGTACTTCCCCACGAGTAGAAGCTCGGCGACACCGGGGGCCGCTTCGGCGACGAACCCGAGGGCCGCTGCCACCGGCCCCGAAATTCCCCTGAGTGGGCCGAGCTGAAGCGCCACGAATTCGTCGAGCGACGACCGGGTGTCGACCCGAAGAACCGTGAGGTTCCGTTCGACGATCGTCGGCTTGTAGGTGGGCTCGACACCGAACTTCCCCGCGGCGCCAGGGCTTCCGTCGGCAGCGACGACCAGCGTCCGCTTCCCGGAGAGCGCAGCAAGTTGCCCGAGCGCCGCCGCGACCGACGACTTGCCCGTGCCGCCCTTTCCGCCGACGATCAGCAGTCGACGATCGAGAAGATCCATCGACTCATTGATCACGCGGCCCGAGCGGCCGGTGAGCGCATGCAAACGAGGGCGAGACACAGGCTTGAGGAGCGGAGCCGGATCATGGTGTCCTCCCGGCTGAGCTCATCAAGGGTCAGCCGAAGCCGATCGGGCGGTCAGCCTCGTCGCTCCCGAGTTCCACGTAGCTGATCTTGTCCGCAGGGATCGCTACTTCGCGGCCCTTCTTGTCGACGAGCCAGAGGACCTTGCTCTCCCCACCGATGGCGGCGTCGATGGCAGCCTTCACCTCCGCCCGGTCGACATCGTCGCCCAGTTCCAGGGTCACTTCCTTGGGGGTATAGGTCACACCGATGCGAATGTCCACGGTTCCTCCGTACGTTCAGGCTGGCTAGTTGAGCAGATTGAGGGCCGACGTGTAGCGACGCTTGGGCGCGAGCTCTTCGTCGATGCGGGCGGCCATCTCGGCGAACACGGCGGCGGCCTCGGACTCGGGGGAGACAGCGACGATCGGCTTGCCGGCATCCGAGCCTTCCCGAAGTTCGGGGATGAGCGGCACCTGGCCGAGGAGAGGAACCTCGAGACGGTCGGCGAGCTCCTGCCCGCCACCTGCGCCGAAGAGGTAGTACTGCCTGCCGTCGTCGCCGGTGAACCAGCTCATGTTCTCGATCACACCGTGCACGCTCAGGTTGACCTTCTCGCCCATGAAGGCGGCGCGCTGTGCCACCCGCTGCGCCGCGGGCTGGGGTGTCGTGACCACGTACATCTCGCTACGGGGCAGGAACTGGGCGAGCGAAAGCGAGATGTCGCCGGTTCCGGGAGGAAGGTCGATGAGCAGGTAGTCGGGCTCGTCCCAGAAGACATCGGTTAGGAACTGCTCGAGGGCCTTGTGGAGCATGGGGCCCCGCCAGATGACCGGCTGGTCCTCCTCGGCGAAAAAGCCCATCGAGATCGCACGAACACCATGAGTTTCCGGCGGGATCAACATGTCGTCGATCACCGTGGGAGCGTGCTGGATGCCGAGCATGCGTGGGATCGAGAACCCCCACACGTCGGCATCGACGATCGCCACCTTCTTGTCGCGATTGGCGAGGGAGATCGCGAGGTTCGTCGTGACCGACGACTTTCCCACGCCGCCCTTCCCGGACGCGATGAGAAGCACGCGGGTGCGGCTGTCGGGGTCGGCGAACGGGATGTCGCGCCCCTCGGCGTGGCCATGGGCGGGGTTGTTCCCTGCGGTCGCGCCGGGGTTCCCGTGCAGCATCTCGCGCACCGCGGCGCGTTCCTCGTCGGTCATCACCGTGAAGTCGATCGTCGGGTTGGCCACACCCATGTCGGTGAGCGCACCGGTGACCCGGTTCGTGATCTCGTTGCGCAGAGGGCAGCCGGCGATGGTGAGCGCAATCTGTACGTCGACCGAGTCGCCGTCGATCGAGATGGTCTTCACCATTCCGAGATCGACGATGCTGCGGTTGAGTTCGGGATCCTCCACCGGGCGAAGCGCCTCGATGACCTGTTCCTCGGTGACCATGAAGTGTTCCTTGGGGCGGGAGCGTCGAGCGGTGACGACGCGGTGTTCGAGTCCTCAGGCTACCGAGCCAAACCGTCGAACAATTGCCCCGACGGCGGCGCTAACCCCGAGAGGTCTGACGTTCGACTGCAGCGCTGATGGCAGCGGCCAATTCCACCGGTTCGTCCGTGCCGAAACGGAACGGTCGGCCGCTCGCTCGGCGGACCTCGACCGCATCCTGGCCCCACACGTTGAACATCCACCCGTGAGGAATCTTGCGCACCCCATAGCCGTACCACCACTTGTTCTTCACGGTGTCCACCGACGTGATCTCGTCGATGGCGATCTGCTTGCGAGGCCAGCCCCATCCGAAGGCGGCCTCGACGGTTTCGGACTCCGCTTCGATCGTGATGGTCAGACGATTGAAGTTGATCACGACCACGGCGATCAGCAGGACGACCAGACCGAACAACACGAGACCCGACGAATCGAGGTCGGTGAGCGACCCGATGACTGCAAACCACACGCCGAGGAGCACCAACACGATCGGGGCGACATATCCGAACTGCGTGTGCGAGTAGTTCACACCAACAGAGTAGGACAACCGGCCGCGCTCAGAAGTGGTCGGCGACGAGTAGTGCCAGGCTCGAGCCAACGACCATTGACACGGCAACCATCAGCCACATCTGTGGGTACCCCCACGTCTCGATCACCCATCCGCTGATAAGAGGCGCGAGGAACACGCCGACGTACACACCCATCTGCGTGATTCCGGTGGCCGCTCCGGCCGCGGCGGCGTTCCGCCGAACGATTCCGAAGTTGGTGAACACGGGCCAGACCCATCCCGCACCGAAGGCGACGACCGTGGCCGCCACATGTGTCACCCGACCGTCGAACGCGAGGGCGGCCATGCCGGCAGCGCCCACGAAGCTCACGAGCGCAGCGGCCCGGAAGGGTTTCCCCTCGTATGTGTCGAGGCGGCTTCCGATCGTCATCCGGATCGTGATGCCGATCGCGGCACCGAGGCTGAGCACCAGGCCGGCCGCCCCCTCGTCAAGCCCCTGATCGACGCCCGATCCGACGAGCCAAGACACCAACGCTCCCGCAGCGAACGCCATGAAGAGACCACTGACTGCAGCGATCCCGAGGGCCGACCTCGTCGACGTCGGTTCCGCCCGCTCGGCCTGTGCAACCCGGCCAATCGGGGCCACTGCACGGCGAAGCACAGCCGCGGCGATGAAGGTGAGTGCCGCACCCACGACATACGCCCATCGCCAACCAACGGTGAGCGCGATGACCGGCACCGCGAATCCGGCGAGAAGCGACGCGCTTGGCATGCCCGACTGCTTGAGCGCCACCGCGAATCCGAGCCGAGGGAGCTTCGCTTGCGCAAGCATGAGGTTTACGCCGGTCTGGATGGCCGCGTTCAGGAGGCCAATCGCCGCCAGCCCCGCGATGACCCACGCGAAACTGTCGGCGAACGCGGCGATCGCGAGTTCGATCGCTCCGGCCATGAGCAGAGCAATCGAGACCTGACGCCGCGGGCCGATGATCTGTGCGAGCCGACCGAATCCGATGGAGCCCAACATCGCCGCGAGGAAGAACGAGCCCAGGCCCCAGCCATAGCGGGCCTCGGACACGTCGAACTCGGCCGCCACCTGCACCGACAACGCGCCGATCAGAAACCCCGGAAACGCCGTGGACACGGTGGCCAAAACGGCCGAACCCATGACTCGGTTGGATTGTGTGGTTTTCACCGGCGACGGCACTCCCCGGGCCTATCACGCCCGTCGGGCCGAGGGTCACACCGACGCTTGTGCCTCGCGGGAGCGTCGGCGTATCGCTGCGAACGCCAGCAGTGCGGCGCCCACGAGCGCGGCCAGGCGCGCCGTGTCGAGACCGTCGGAGTCAACCACTTGATACTCGAGCCGAAGCGGCCACCCCTCTCCAATCCGAACCACGTCGCCGTCGAGGCTGTCGCTGCGATCACGAACGAGATCGGTCCCGACCTTCACTCGCGAGAACCCACGCTCGTAGCCCGCGTCATTGAGAACACCTGACGCCTCGACAGCGGGGTCGAGGCCGTCGAACGCGGTGCGGGTCTCGGGATCGAGTTCGAAGGAGGCGATCGCATCGCCCTCGCCAGGAAGGAAGGCGTGATCGATGCCGGTGACGGTGAGGCCCGCCGGGATTGGGATGTTGCGAACCGCGACCGCGCCGGCCACCCAGTACGGCGCCAGTTGCATGACCGGCACTGCGATCATCCCGGTCACGAGCACGGCCTGGACGAGATCGACTTTGGCGATTCGCCGATCGCGGACGGCGTCGAGCGTGGTCACCCGCCAGATTCGGCGCGCAAGCCAGGCAACGCCTGCCATTGCGCCGGTGATGCTCATGAACGAGAACCAGGCCGACAAGACATCGAGTTCGACGGCGTCGAATGCTCGGGTGTCGTAGAAGGTCCGCCAACCGATCAAGCGGCCCCAAAGGCCCCGCGTCGGCCCGTCGGAGGCAGCCCGCCATGTGAGCCCATCGACCGGGACGCTGTACAGCCCCACGGCGAAGGGGATCACGACGATCGCAATCAACATGTTCCACGCGCTGTTTGCCCTGCGGCCGTTTTTCGAGACTCGGGGCGTGATGAAGAGCGCCGCAAGTCCAAAGACGAGCATCGCTCGGCTGGCCTGGCCGAAGACGATCGAGCCGAGCGATGTTCCGGCCTGGATTGCGAGCGGGTCGTAGGTGAAGAACAACCAGGTGCCCGACAGGAACGCCACGGCCGTGGCCAGCAGGGCAGCGGCCGCGCTCGCTGACGCGAGCCGGGCCAGGCGTTGGTAGGGCCGCGGCGTTCGAAGGTGTGCGGGCGCCGTGACCCACGCCCACATCGCGACCAGCACAGCGGGCAGCCATCCGAGAACGCCCGCGATCCAGAATCGGTCGGCTGTGGCCTGCCCTCGGGCGGCGGCGAAGTCGGCTGGTTGTGGCCAGCTCTCCCGCATCTGGCGTCCCGCTGCTGTTCCGGTCGTATCGATCCCACCATCGACGGTGAACCCGAGCACAACTCCGGCGCCGAGGGCCACCACGAAGCCGGCGATGAATGCTCGGCCGATGACCGACTTGCGCTGGTTGGTGCGGTGAGCGCGGTGGGCCACGTCCATCCAATTGCCGGGCGAGCCGGTGATGGCGTCGGGACGGATGGCCTGCGTGAGGCGTTCTTCGAGTCCGGCACTCATGGGGTCCTCCCGGGCAGGGCCGACTGGGCGTGCGCGCCTAGCGATACGGCTAACTTCTTCATCGCTCGGTGCAGATGGGTCTTCACCGATCCGGCGGAGATGCCGAGGTCGTCGGCGATCTGGTCGACGGTGAGATCTTCGTAGAAGCGGAGCACCACACATTGCCGCTGCCGAATCGGTAGGGCGAGCACCCGGTCGAGGACGGTGGGGTCGATGGCGTGTTCGTGGGCGAAGTCGTCTGTCGCCGCCGCATGACGCCGCTCGAGAACCAGGCGGCGGATTCGGGAGCGGCAACGATTGACCACGGCGCGGCGGGCGTAGGCCGCGGGCTCGACGGTCCGCAGGACCTCGGTCTCGCGTACGAGAAGGTCAGCGAAGACCTCCTGCACAATCTCTTCACCGACAGCGCGGTCGCCCACCAACCAGTGCGCAAGGCCCACGAGGCGCGCGTGGTCGCGCCGATAGAGCGCCTCGACCGAGCGAACGGCCGGGGCATCGCCTCCGGTGGCGCCGTCGACACCTTCGAACTGCAACGCTCTCACGTCCTCATGTCGCTGGGCACGGCGAAAACGTTGACACGTTCGCGAAGTTTTCTCAGCGACCCTCAGCCGGGTAGCTCACACAGGAAGACCGTCGCGGTAGGTGACGGTGAGACTCCGACGAGATGGGACCCGCTCGCCGGGGGTGACCACGCCGGTGAGGTTGAGCGGATCGCACGCGTTCACCCGAACCTCGACTCCGCCGCGCTCGGTGCGCGCGACTCGGGCCAGGTGATCGGAGGCTTCCGGCAGGGCGTACTGCTCTCCACCGAAGCCACTGACGAACCGGCCCCCGCGGATGAGACCCCTGGCTTCGAGCCGGCGGAGCGCCCACTGGATCTCGCGCCAGGGCAGGGCGAGCTGCTCCCGGGCCACAAGGTCGTGAAACACCACGCCCCACCGAGCGAGAAGCTGCTCGGCCACCGCTTCGGCGAGTTCGTCGGCGTCGGCAGTAACCGGATTCTCGGCGAAGAGCGTCCAGCGTCCTTCTCCTCCGCCGCGGGCGGCACTCCCACGGCGCAGACCTCGGCCCGAACCAACCCGCTGCTGGGTGGCGCCGCGGTCGCGCGCATCGAAGAGGGAGCGCACAGCGTGAAAGCTGTCGGCGTGGATCTCCCCTCGCCACACGAGCTCCCACAAACCCTGCTCGACGTCGGTGGCCAAGCGACCTGTGGCCTGGCGGAGTTCATGATGGAACCGGGCGCCGCGATTACGCAGTTCGTCGAGCAACTCGGCCGCGCAGCCCGCCTCGGCCTCAGCATTCTCCGGCGGGTCGGCTTCGGGACTCGCACCGCGAGCTGCCGACACCAACCAGTCGACGTCGGCCCGCAGCGCCAGCGTGATCGGCGTGGTCTTGGTGGCGGTCTGACGAGTCGTTGACTCGGACGCCCTGCAGCCCACTGCCATCCGGCCCCAGGTGATCTCGCCCGCCAGACTGCGGCGGTCGAGCAGGTCGGGCGAATGGTTGCGCAGTCGGCTCGACAGGATTTCGGGTTCCCACACCGCCGCGGCAGCGTGCCATCCCTGGAGCTGCGCGACCACGTTCGTGAGGCCGTCGGCTCCGTCGAGCTGCGAGCCCGGCGCCACGTGATGCCATTCGAGCAGGAACCGCATGAAGTCCTGGGCCGTGGCCGTGTTGACCCGGGCTCGCTTGCCCTTCTGTGAATAGCCGTGCATACGCGACAACAGCCGGCGCGAGCACCATTCCTCGGGACCGGCCGGATCATTGTGGGTGAAACGGCCGCGAATGGCGAAGCCCTCGTTTTCGAGCCCCACCAGGG
>JBPCTR010000183.1:0-4859 GCA_051011575.1 Acidimicrobiales bacterium
GTTAGTGACAAGGTGAAGACGCGCGGTTACATCGGCGAGGCCGCCAACGCCTCGGGCACCACCGCCGACTCGGTCATCTACTACGTCGATTCCTACGTGGGCGACGCCCGCGAGGTCGCCTCGATCATCGGGACCACACCCGATCTGCTGCTGCAGATGCCGGCAGAGGTCGGCGTGGCCCAGAACGCCATCGACGATGGCCGCCTCGCTGCCGCGCAGATCGTTGTGATCGTCGGCACCGACGGACGCATTCCGATCAGCTGATTCGTCCCGGATCGTGAGCCTCGAGGACGTACTCCGGGCGCTCGCCGACGAGCCCGCTCGCTGCGCCGTGTTCGCAGATTTCGACGGAACCCTCGCACACGTCATCGAAGATCGCGACGCGGTTGTGCCGGTCGAGGGTGTGATCGACCGCGTCGCCGAGTTGTCCGCCCGAATCGGGCGGTTTGCGGTTGTCTCCGGTCGTCCCGTCTCGTTTCTGGAGCAGTTCTTTCCCGAGCACATCGAGCTGTCGGGACTGTACGGAATCGAGCACTGGACCGACGGCCGGATGCTGGTCGACCGGGCGGCGCTCGAGTGGCTTCCCGTCGTGCGAACGACGGCGCGGGTGGCCACCGAGGAGTTCGGAGCCGCGGTCGTCGAGAACAAGACCTATTCGATGACGCTGCACTACCGTCACGATGGAGATCCGGCGTTCGGGCAGCGTGTCACGGCGTGGGCGGAACACCGGGCACACATGACGGGCCTCGAGGCTCGGGTCGCGAAGATGTCGATTGAGCTGCATCCCCCCGTCGGTCGGACAAAAGCGGACGCCGTCGCCGACATGCTCACCCGGATTCGATCGGCCGCCTTCTTCGGAGACGATGTCGGAGACATCCCGGCGTTCGACCTTCTCGCCGGCTGGTCGGCAGCGGGTCGTCTCGATGCCGAGGCTCGCGTTCTGGTGCGAAGCGCCGAGACCTCCCCTGCGCTCGAAGCGGGTTCGACTGACGTCTGCGACAGCCCGGCCGCGGTCGTGGACGTGTTCGATCGGATGATCGAGGCGGCGCGGGCCTGACCGTAGCGAAACTCAGCCGCGCGATAGCGCTCGCCAGAGCGCCGTGTAGCTCGGCCAGAGCGATGCGCCCTCGAGGTATCCGGCATCGTGCAAGGCCTGGTGAAGGCGGGGCAGGTTTCGGAATGGAACACCGGAGTCCACGTGATGTGCAAGGTGGTACCCGACGCCGTAAGGAACCATGAACAGTCGGGCGAGGATCGTCTGCTCGACGTGATGAGTCGTGTCGCGGCGGTCTCCCGACCGGGTCATTCCGCCGTGTTCGGCAATGGACCGCAGCCGGTTCTGGATTTGGTACCACGTGAGGTAAGGGACGAGCCAGAGCCAGATGTAGAGCAGCGGAGCCCCGGCGAGGACGAACAGCGTGATCACAAGGATTTGGCCAGCGAAGAAGCGCAGGCTGATCCGGAGGTAGGCGTCCGTTCGGAGGCCGGTGAAGCGCGGTTTCATGATCCGGTACGCGGAGACCCCGGTGAGATCGCGACGAAGCTTCCGGCGGAACGACGCCTTCACAATCGGATAGAAGGCGTAGAGGAGGAAGTCGGGTTCGTTCGGGCCGAACTCGTCGCGGTGGTGGTTTGCGTGTCCGCGGCGGTAGTGGTGGGTTCCGGTGCCGAACGCCAGCCAGCCGAGGATGTTCACGCCGATCACGTCGTTGATTCGGCGGTTGGAGAACAGGAGCCGGTGGGCGGCCTCATGGTGAAGGATGTAGAGCCGGTTCTGCACGATCCCCATGGCCGCGATCGCCGGCGGAACGGCCCACCATCGGTCGACAGCCATCACCGCCCACACCACGGCGATGGGTACAGCGAGCACCGACAGCACCGTAAGCACGTTGCGCATGTCTTGAATACGGCGAAGCTCCGCTCTGAACTCGGGACGCGGCCGACCATCGGGCCGAAGAAGATCGCTTCCGGCGAATGGACGCTCGCCACGCGGAACCATCCCACCGGTCATCGTTGCCACAAGTTCGTCGTGATCGGGAGTGACCGCGGTCATGCCAAAAGGGTACCCACGTTCGGCGCCACGCGACAGACCGGCACGACCCTTCCCGCTGGGGCATGATGGGCGAAGTGAGGATTGTCGCTGCTCCCGACAAGTTCAAGGGCACCGCATCGGCGGCCGACGTCGCAGCGGCCATCGGGCGGGCTGCAAACGCAGCCGGCGTCGAATGCGCAGAAGTGCCGCTCGCCGATGGCGGTGAGGGCACACTCGACGTATTGGGTGGGTCCAATCGGGTTTCCACCGTGACCGGACCCCTCGGCCACCCGGTCGACGCGGCATGGCGACTCGACCGAACCGGCGCAGTGATCGAGATGGCACAAGCCGCTGGGCTCACGCTTGCCGGCGGCCCCGAGGCAAACGATCCCCTCGTCGCCACCACACGGGGAGTGGGCGAGCTGATTCTCGAGGCGGTCGAGGCCGGTGCCCCCGAGATCATCGTGGGGGTGGGCGGGTCAGCGACTACCGACGGCGGCTTGGGTGCGGTCGAAGTGATCGGCTCTTCCGCTCGACTTCGCGGAACCCGAATCATCGTCGCCTGTGACGTACGCACCCGGTTCCTCGAGGCCGCTCGCGTGTTCGGCCCGCAGAAGGGAGCGACGCGGGCTCAGGTAAGTTTTCTGAGCAGACGCCTGCACCAGCTGGCCGAGCGCTACGAAGACGAGTTTGGCGTGGCGGTTGGGGGGCTCGATCGCAGCGGTGCGGCGGGTGGCCTGGCGGGTGGGCTCGCAGCACTGGGAGCCGAGCTCGTCGACGGATTCGAGGTGATCGCCGAGCGGGTCAACCTTCCCGACCAACTCGTGGGAGCCGACCTGGTGGTAACGGGCGAAGGATTCCTCGATCGCGAGTCGTTCTCCGGCAAGGTCGTCGGCGGAGTGGCTGGACTCGCCCGATCAGCCGACGTTCCCGTGCTCGCAATCGCAGGCCAGGTGTTCGATGGTGCCGACGGCCACATCGACGCCGTCTCCCTCACCGAACGGTTCGGGTTGGAGCGAGCCCTCACCGACCCGGTTGGTTGCGTCTTCGAGGTTGTCGAATCGCTCGTTCCCTGATTGGATTGGCAGTCGCAGCACGAGAGTGCCAACGGCCATTCGTAACCAGGAGAACCCGCCATGAGCAAGATCATCAGCTTCGACGACGAGGCTCGCCGCGCACTCGAATCCGGAATGAACCAGCTCGCCGACGCCGTGCGCGTCACGCTCGGCCCCAAGGGTCGCAACGTCGTGCTCGAGAAGCAGTGGGGAGCTCCCACGATCACAAACGACGGCGTGTCGATCGCGAAGGAGATCGAGCTCGAAGATCCCTACGAGGCCATCGGAGCTGAGCTCGTCAAAGAGGTTGCCAAGAAGACTGACGACGTGGCTGGCGACGGCACCACCACCGCCACGGTCCTCGCGTGGGCGATGGTCCGCCAGGGTCTGCGCAACGTGGCCGCCGGCGCCAACCCGCTGGCGCTCAAGCGCGGCATCGAGGCTGCGGTCGACGTCGCGGTCGAATCGATTCACGGTCAGGCGGTCGAGGTCGACACCAAGAAGCAGATCGCGCAGGTCGCCGGTATCTCGTCGGCCGATCCCGAGATCGGCAAGACGATCTCCGACGCGATCGACAAGGTCGGAAAGGACGGCGTAATCACCGTCGAAGAAGGTCAGACCTTCGGCATGGAGATGGACCTCGTCGAGGGGATGCGCTTCGACAAGGGCTACTTGTCGCCGTATTTCGTAACCGATCAGGATCGCATGGAGGCCGTGCTCGACGATCCGTACATCCTCCTGGTATCCGGCAAGATCACGAACGTTCGCGAGCTTGTTCCCGTTCTCGAAGCGGTGATGCAGGCGAGCAAACCCATCCTCGTGATCGCCGAAGACGTCGAGGGTGAGGCTCTCGCCACGCTCGTCGTCAACCGGATCCGCGGCACGTTGACCGGCGCCGCGATCAAGGCGCCGTTCTTCGGCGACCGTCGCAAGGCGATGCTCCAGGACATCGCCATCCTCACCGGCGGTCAGGTGATCAGCGAAGAGGTCGGCCTCTCGATCGAAGCGGCGACGCTCGACATGCTCGGCACCGCTCGTCGGGTCGTGATCAGCAAGGACGAAACCACGGTCGTGCAGGGCGGCGGTAGCGCGGACGAGATCGAGGGTCGGATCAACCAGATCAAGGCAGAACTCGAGTTGTCGACCTCCGACTACGACTCCGAGAAGCTCAGCGAGCGTCTCGCCAAGCTGTCTGGCGGCGTGGCCATTCTGAAGGTCGGCGCAGCCACCGAGGTCGAGCTCAAGGAGAAGAAGCATCGCATCGAGGACGCCGTGTCCACCACGAAGGCCGCGATCGAGGAGGGAGTGGTCGCCGGAGGCGGTGTCACGCTGCTCCGGGCCCAGGCTGCCGTCGACAAGGCCGCCAAGAAGCTCGACGGCGACGAGGCCACGGGTGCTCGCATCGTGTCGGCGTCGCTCGAGGGTCCGCTCGACCAGATCTCACTCAACGCCGGTGGCGAGAGTGGTGTGGTCGTCGATCGGGTGCGCAATCTCGAAGGATCGGTTGGTTACAACGCAGCCACCGACGAATACGAGGACCTGGTCGAGGCCGGCATCATCGATGCGGCCAAGGTGACACGCTCGGCCCTGCAGAATGCGGCATCGATCGCTGCGCTCTTCCTGACCACCGAGGCCGTCATCGCCGACGCACCCGAAGAGGGCGCGGCCGGCGGCGGCATGCCCGACATGGACTTCTGATCCACTGAGATCAGCCGGGCTCGCCCGGCCGAAGCCTGGATGATGCCAGAGCACTGCGGTGCTCTGGCATCATC
>JBPCTR010000184.1:0-8741 GCA_051011575.1 Acidimicrobiales bacterium
GTTCTTCGATGTCGAGGACGCGGTGATCAATCCGGTCCCCGACCCGGCGGTACCGGTGATCATCGGCGGGCGCTCGGATGCGGCACTCGACCGGACCGCCCGATACGGCGATGGGTGGGTCGGCGCCTGGTGTTCGCCCCGTCGATTCCTGGAGGCAACCGGAATCATCGACAACGAGGCAGCCGCAGTGGGGCGCACGGGCGTGTCGTGGCAACACGGCTACCAGCCCTGGGTCGGCATCGGTGACACCGCGGCCGAGGCCCGAAACATCGTTGCTGGGCAGATGGAGGGCTTCTACGGCGTTCCGTTCCAGGCGTTCGAGAACTATGTGCCGGTTGGAACCCCAGCCGAGGTCGCGGCCGCGCTCGCCCCGTTCGTCGACGCCGGCTGCTCGATCCTCAACCTGAAGGTCGCCGCGGCCACCGACGCCGAGTCCATCTCCGCTGCCGCCGAGATCGCCACCAGCCTCAAAGGGGTCTGACCCCTTTTTGGCGAACGGGGTCAGACCCCTTTCGCCTCGATCTGTTCTTTTCGACGAGCGACGTAGTCGTCGAGGGCCTCGCGCGCAGCTGGATCCATGCTCGGTTCCTCGTAGTCGTCGAGTGCCGTCTGCCAGATCTGCGTCGCTCGCTGGGTGGCAGTCAATCCGCCCGTCTCTTCCCACGCGCCGTTGTTCTGCCAATCGCTCACGAGGGGCTGGTAGAAGGCGTGCTCGTAGCGCGCAAGTGTGTGCTCGTCACCGAAAAAGTGGCCACCGGTGGGAACTCGGGTCATGGCGTCGAACGCCAGCTCGTCGTCGGCGAGATCGATCGGCGACATGAACTCCATCATCTGCTGGAGCATTTCCACATCGATCACCAACTTCTCGTAGCTGGCCTGAAGCCCACCCTCCATCCAGCCCGCGGCGTGGTACACGAGGTTCGTGCCGCCGAGCAGGCATCCCCACAACGACATCTGCGTTTCGTACGCAGCCTGCGCATCGACCACGTTCGACGCGCTGCTGTTCGACGATCGGTACGGCAGTCCATATCGGCGAGCGAGCTGGCCCGAGGCGATGTTTGCCTTGGCGTGCTCGGGCGTGCCAAAGGCAGGAGCACCCGACCGCATATCGACGTTCGAGGTGAACGATCCGTAGAGCACCGGCGCGCCCGGGTTCACGATTTGGGTGAGCGCGATGCCGAACAAGGCCTCGGCGTTCTGCTGGGTCAGTCCGGCGCCGAGCGTCACCGGCGTCATCGCACCAAGAAGCGTGAACGGGGTGACGTCGACAGGCTGGCCATACTCGGCCATCGTCATCAGGCCAATCGCCATCTCCTCGTCGAACCGGCGGGGACTGTTCACGCTGATCACCGTGCTCACACCCGGCGATTCGGCCATCTCCTCTACCGTGATGCCACGGCTGATCGCCATCATCTCGATGCCGTCGAGCGCACGGTCGCGGCCGATTGCCGTGCAGTGATAGGTGAGGTCGGACAGCGTGAGGTTGGCGCGGTAACAGTCGAGGTGGCGGCTCTCGGCGGGGAGTTCGAGCGGAGCCGCCACCTGATTTCCGATCCTGTGAATGGCGTTGAAATAGTGAGCGAGACGGATGAAGTTCTCGTAGTCCTCGAGGTTCGACGACCGGCGGCCTCGGACCTCGTCGTGCACGGCTGGCGGCCCGGCCACGAGTCCAAATACCACGTTGTCGCCGCCGAGAAGGACCTGCCGCTCGGGGTTTCGTGGCGTGAGCGTGAAGGAACTCGGCGTCGTCGAGAGCGCTTCCTCGATGATGTCGCGTCCGACCCGAACGACCTCACCATCCACGATCGCCCCGGCGTCGGTGAACAACTTCCGGGCCTCCGCACTCCAGAGCTCGATGCCGAGATCCTCGAGCACCCGTATCGACGCGTCGTGAATGCGCTCGACCCCCTCCGGGTCGAGAATTGGAAAGGCGCCGTGATGATTGCGCACCTGGCGCCACGGGAGCTGCCGGATGCGGGGCTCCACTGCCGTAGATCGAGCCCGACCCCTTCTGGCCACGTCAGACCTCCAGCTTCTTCGAGATGCGCCCCGCCGCGTCGATCACTTCTCGTTCGACAGTGCGCATCTTCCCCTTGGCCGGGAAACGATAGGTGGGGCCGTAGCCCATGACCGCCGCGACGGCGACACCACCGGAGGTCCGGATCGGTGCAGCGACGCTGGTGAGGCCTTCCACATACGAGTCGCGACTCCAGCTCACCCCGGCTCGGCGCGCCGCCGCCATCTCGTCACGAACGTTTTGACGTTCGGACTCGGGGATGCCTTTGAGCACGGTCTCGGCTCGTAGCTCGGGCCAGTTCGCCATCATGACGGCGCCGGAGCCACCGCCTGTGATCGCCCACCGGTGTCCGGTCCAGTCCTCGGCGCGGACGGGTTTTGGTGCGTCGATGGACAATACGGTCAGGGTCTGATCCCCGATCGGGACGGACAGCCCAGCGGCTTCACCCAGAGAGTCGGCAAGGGCCGCGACATCGGCGTGCGCTGCGTCCTGGATCGTGATCGTCGGCACCCCTGACCCCGTGATTCGTTGAAGCCCGATTCCGGCTCGATACGCGCCGCCCGGGTCGCGACTGATGAGTTCCCGACCCTCAAGCGTGGACAGGAGACGCGCCGTGGTACTCACAGGGAGATTTGCTCGTTCGGCGACGTCGACCAGTCCGCCGGGTCGCCCGGCGATGACTTCGAGCAGCGAGATCGCCCGGTCCACACTCTGCACACCCATTTCGGCACGATACCGCATATCAGCAATCGGCTCTACAGATTTCCGCATTGTGAGAATTGGGGGTCAGACCCCCTGCCGCCGAGAGGGTTCAGACCCCTCGGCGCCAGAGGGGTCAGACCCCGAGACGTTTGTTGGGGTCTGACCCGCTTGGGGGGAGGTGCGGATCGGTATGCTCGCCGGATGGATATTGAGTTCTGGGTTGACCCCATTTGACCGTGGTGCTGGGTGACGGCTCGTTGGGTCGTCGACGTGGTGCAACCGGAGCGTGACCTCAGCGTCACGTGGCAACCGATCAGCCTGCTGTTCAAGAACGAGCCATCGGAAGATTCCGACTACTACGCACCAGCAGCGCACACGCACAAGCTGCTTCGCGTGATGGAGTCCGTGAAGACCGACGGTGGCAACGACGCCGCGTTCGACTTCTACTGGGAAGCCGGTCGTCGCGTTCATCACGACGAGACATGGGAGACCTCGGCCGCCGACATCCTCGAAGGCGCCGGACTCAGCACGGATCACGCGTCAGCTTTCGACGACGAGTCGTTCGACGCCGCCATCCGCACAAAGATGGATGCAGGCCTCGACCTCGTCGGCAGCGATGTCGGCACGCCGATCATCGCCTTCGACACCCCGGACGGGAAAAAGGGAATCTTCGGCCCCGTCATCACGCGGGCCCCCGCCGGCGAAGAAGGCCTGGCCCTCTGGGACGCGATGGTCACCATGGCCACAATGGACGGCTTCTGGGAACTGAAGCGAACCCGTACGGAAAGACCCGACTTTGGTAAACGTCCCTGAGGATCCGGGAAGCGACCACACCTTCCCACCGGGTTTCTTCAGCAGGGCCGACGACCACGACGACGCCGAGTTCTACTCGTTCCCGCGCCTCGTCCATCACCTCGACGACCACGCTCGGGTAGCGGTCTCCGAGCTCTACGAGAACCTCGGCGTTGCCGGCCGAGTACTCGACCTGATGTCGTCATGGGTATCGCACCTGTCGACCAAGCCCGACCACCTCACCGTGCTCGGGATGAACACGCATGAGCTCGACCAGAACCCAATGGCCGACCGTCGCATCCGACACGATCTGAACGCCGATCCCATCCTGCCTTTCCCCGATGCGAGTTTCGACGAGGCGATCTGCACCGTTTCCGTCGACTACATGACGCAGCCCGTTCAGGTCTTCGACGAGATTCGGCGGACGCTCACGACCGGTGGAACGTTCGTATGCACTTTCAGCAATCGATGCTTCCCGACAAAAGCAGTAATGGGCTGGCTGGCGTCATCCGACGAGGACCGATGCGGAATCGTCGCCGACTACTTCGCCACAAGCGTCGGATGGGACGAACCACAGGTGCGGGTACTCGTGGGACCGGGGTCAGGCACCGATCCGCTGTTCGCGGTGTGGGCGCACGCAGTCTGAGCCGTCAGGGCTTGACCGCCAGCACTCCCACAGAATCGCGGGTCGCGTCGAACCAGACCCGCTGAACCTCAAACCCCACCTGGGTGCAGAACGATCGAAGCGACTCTTCGGTGAACAGGAATAGGTGCTCGGCCGGACCCACGAGGTGTGACGCCATCCCCTCGTACCGCATCGATTCCCCCTCGGCCGACACCGTCCAAACGAGCAGCGCTCCCCCGGACCTCAAAGCGTTTGCGGCCAGCTTGATCGCGTGATCGGGATTGCGAACATGCTCGAGGGACATCTCGGACACCACGACACGAACCGGCTCTGGAATCGCGTCGAGATGATCAACGTTTCCCACCTCCACTCGGTGACCGCGCGAACAGACATGGGCGACGGCCGCCGGATTCACGTCGGATCCCGCGACCGCCCAGCCCCGCTCGACGGCCGCGTCGAGGAAGCTGCCCCCACCCACGCCGAGCTCGTACAGAACCCCGGTCGACGTTCGATACGGCTCGACGACGTCCAGCAGGTTGTGGGCATGACGCATCATCGCCGCCGTGTCCTCCTGCGAGGGCAGGTACTCGGTCTCGAAGTAGCGGTCGCCATAGCGCACGAGCGTGTGGTCCTCGGCGGGCCGGGGCGAGGTCATGACGAGCCCGCACTCGAGGCAACGCTGCATCGTGAGCCCCTGCCGGCGACCCACCAGATCGAATCGCGCTCGAGCGCAGGCCGGGCACTCCGTGATCGCCTCGACCCCGGGCATGCCCCTGGGCGTTCGGAGCGCCGGAAGATCGACCCAGGGACCAGTGGACCCGGCGTTCACAAGCCGCGCACGAGTCGCGGCTCCAACCGCCTCTTCATCGAAGGTTGCAACGACTGCGAAGGAGCCGAGGTCGAGCGGATGCGGAATCGGCGTGACGCGGTGGACTGCGCCGATCCCGCCGGCGGCATCGACAAGCTCGATGGAGGCGTCGACGCCGGTGCCGCACGATCCCTGGAGCAGCGCGAGATCGGCCACGTGACGTACCGTCAGCGATGGTGCCCCCGTCGTCGGAGCCGGGCCGGTCCAGGATGCAGTTTCCGCGTTTCTCAGCCGACGGCGCATGCGCGGCAGGATCGAACGCAGGGCCGACATCATCGGCCGAAGACTATCGGTCGCGCTGGTCCGCGATCGTGGTCCCGGCCGCCCAGCGGTTCTCCTCGAGCACCTTGAGGAACCCCACCACGTTTCGATCACGAATTCGTTCGAGTTCACGCACCGTGTGCATACCCGACTGGGCGTCCGACTGTTCGACCAGCGTGTCGACGAGCTCGGCCGTGAAGTCGGGCGTGTCCATGAGCTTGGTCCATGGCCACTCGAGTGTGGGGCCGAACTGCTCGACGAAGTGCCGGAACCCGCCCGCTCCTCCGGCCACTCGGTAGGTCTCGAACAAGCCCATTTGGGCCCACCGCAATCCGAAGCCATGCGTCATGATGTCGTCGATCTCCTGGGTGGTGGCCACGCCGTCGTTGACGAGCCACAACGCTTCGCGCCACACAGCCTCGAGCAACCGGTCGCCGACGAACGCGTCGATCTCGACCCGAACGTGGACAGGCTTCATTCCGAACGACGCGTAGATCGCCTTGGCGTGCTCGATGACTTCGGGCGTCGTGTGCTCGCCGCCCACGACCTCGACGACCGGGAGCAGGTATACGGGGTTGTACGGGTGTCCGACGACGAGACGTTCGGGGTTCGTCATGCCCTGCTGCATGGTGCTGGGCTTGATGCCCGAGGTCGACGAGCCGATCACGGTGCTCGCTGGAGCGGCGGTCTCGATCTCGGCCAACACCGCGGCTTTGACGTCAGGTCGTTCGGGCACACTCTCCTGGATGAACTCGGCGCGCTCGACGGCCTCGGCGATCGAGCCGGCCATTCTGTACGTGCCCTGCTGATCGGTCGCCAGCCCGAGGTCGTCCCACGCGGCAACCGCGTTGGCCAGCACTTCGGCGAGGATCCCCTCGGCGTTCGGCGAGGGGTCGCTCACCATCACATCGACGCCCGACAGCAGCATGCGGCTCGCCCACGCCGCTCCGATCACTCCACAGCCGACGGTTGCGGCGCGCTGGATCGAAGCCTCAGCCACGCGTGAGCTGAAGGTTCTCGCGCACCTGCTCGGCCGTGAGGAGTTTGTAGTTCTGCGCCTGGAGGATGGTGACGGCGCGGTCGACGAGATCGCCGTTGGTGGCGAGCACACCTCGGTCGAGATAGATGTTGTCCTCGAGGCCGACGCGAACGTTCCCGCCGGCCATGGCGGCGAGCGACACGTATTTGAGCTGGTTTCGGCTGATCGAGAAGGCCGAGAAGGTCCAGTCGTCGGGCAGGTTGTTGCGCATCGCCATGAACGTGTTGAGGTCGTCGGGGGCACCCCACGGAATACCCATGCACAGCTGCACCATGACAGGTTCGGGGATGATCCCCCGCTGCACGAGCGACTTGGCGTGAGCGAGGTGGCCCGTATCGAACGCCTCGATCTCGATGCGCGTACCGATCTCGGTCATCTGGCGCGCCATCTCCTCGAGGGCGGACGGCGTGTTGGTCATCACGTAGTCGCCTTCGCCGAAGTTCATGGTGCCGCAATCGAGCGTGCAGATCTCGGGTTTGATCCGGCGGACGTGTTCGACCCGCTCGGTCGCGCCGACCAGATCGGTTCCTTCCACGGCGGGCGGGAGCGGCTTCTCGATGTCGCCGAGCACGAGGTCGCCACCCATACCGGCGGTGAGGTTGATGACAACATCGGTGTCGCTGGCGCGCACGCGCTCGACGACATCAGCGAACTTGTCGATGTCGCGGCTTGGCATGCCGTCGTCTTCTCGTACATGGATGTGCACGATCGCGGCTCCGGCTTGGGCGGCTTCGATGCAGGCGTCCGCGATCTGTTCCGGCGTCACCGGAACCTTGTCGGACTTATGTGTGGTGTAGCCCCCGCCGGTGACGGCGCAGGTGATGAACACTCCATCGTGTTTCTGTTCTGGCATCAGCTTGCTCCTTGAGTGGAGTGGGTCGGTTGTGTGCGCTGCTCAGCGGCATGGTGGCGGTTGGCCACCCGAGCAAAGGATCGCACCTCGTCGTGATCGATGTAGAGCCCGCGCAGGTGGCGATGGCCACCGGTGTCGTAAGCATCTCGGCCGTGGAGGATGCGGCGATTGTCGAAGCCCACCATGTCGCCGGGTTCGAACGGATATCGCATCTGGAAGCGATCGCTCGCCGCCAGCCGGCTGAACACCCGCATCGCCTCGTAGGCCCGAGGTTGGTCGGCCGGGTCCATGTCGGGAAAGCCGCGCACGGGATAGAACGCACGCAGGGTGAGCGGACTACCGGGCACACCGTGATCGATGAGCGGGCCCGACCAGCGGTGGTCGATCCCGGGGCCGCGGTTGAAGAAGATCCAGCGCAGTGTTGTGAGCGCGTCGTAGTGCTCTGGATGGTTCGCTTCGAGCTCGGCTACCACGGCCAGGCCGTCGGCGATGGTGGAGAAGCCGCCGGAGGTCGTGTTGGCGATGCAATGCAGGAACTGAAACCCCGGCGGCGTCTCCCGCGTGGGCAGGTCGGTGTGGGGACCGAGACGGAAATTCGTGTTGGCCGTGCTGTTGGTGTCGGCCGAACCGGCCATCGAGATGTCGGCCTTCACGTCCCAGAGGTGCCCGAAGTTCGTGTCTCGGATCGCACCGATTCGACCGGCGACCAACCCGGCGAAGTCGGGATCGGTGGGCAGGTTTCGAAGGCGAGCAATCCCGAAGCGGAGCATGTCGTCGATCCATTGGCGCATCACGTCGCGATCGGTGAGCACATTCGTTCCGTCGCGACTTGGCGGCTCAGCCACCTCGGCGGTGGTCCATGGCTCGGGGTCGGGGATCCAGCTCTGCGCCAAGTGCTGTCGGTCGGCGACGTGCCGCAACCATCCGGGGTGGAAGGTCGCCGTGGCGCCCTCAGGGTCGAAGCTGACCACGACCGCGCCGTCCGACGTGACCTCGGCCGATGTCATGCGGGTGTGCGGATCATGGTCGGCGGGGTCGAGGATCATCTCGCGCGTGGCCGGATCGACGCCGCCCTCGCTCACGGCGTTCTCTCGCAACCAGAGATCGAACCCTCTCAACTTCGTGCCATCCGCCCATTCGAGAATGAGGAATCGATCGTCGATGGTCGCCTTTGTAATCGGGGTCCACGCGTACTCGTAGAAGTCGGGCGTGAGGATCTCGTCCACGGCTAGAAGAGTAGCGTTCGGCCGAGAAACTGAACAGTCGTTCAGTAGCCCCGAGATCGGTCCAACATCGGGAACGGCTGCTCGCCCGTGCGGATTCGCCTCACATTTTCGGAAATCAACTGCGCAGCCGTCGAGACGCGGGTGGCGCCGGCGAGATGTGCGGTGAGGTGTACGGCAGGGTGGGTGTACAGCGGCGATCCGGGGACGGGCGGTTCGGGATCGGTCACGTCGAGGGCGGCCGCTGCCAGCGGCCCGTCGTCGAGCGCCGCGATCAGGTCGGCCTCATCGGCGATCACCGTTCCCCTTCCCATGTTCACGAACACACTTCCGGTGGCGAAACTCGCGAAGCGTTCCCGGG
>JBPCTR010000185.1:0-10041 GCA_051011575.1 Acidimicrobiales bacterium
GTTACAGGGTGGATAAACGGGGAAAGATTATTTGGAGTAGAGCTCGACGATGAGCTGCTCGCGCACCGGAACGTCTATGTGTTCACGGAGCGGCAGCTGATGAACGACGGACTCGAGCTTGTCGGAGCCTTCGTCGATCCAGGCCGGTCGGCTTCGATCGAGCACGTCGACGTTCCACTGGAGGGTCACGCCGTTGCGCGACTTCTCGCGGACCCGCACCACATCGCCCTGACGGACGCGATAGCTCGGGATGTCCACGCGTTTGCCGTTGACCTCGACGTGTCCATGGTTCACGAACTGACGGGCCTGCGGGCGGGTGGCAGCCCATCCCGAGCGGTACACGACGTTGTCGAGACGGAGCTCGAGAAAACGAAGCATGTTCTCGCCGGTCACTCCGCTGCGACGGGAGGCCTCCTCGTAGAGGTTGCGAAACTGCTTCTCGGACAATCCGTAGGTGAAGCGAGCCTTCTGCTTCTCCTGGAGCTGGAGCAGGTACTCGCTCACATTTCCGCGGCGGCGGGTACGACCGTGATCGCCCGGTGGGTACGGGCGCTTGTCGAGGGCGATGGTCTCGCCCTTGGTGCCCCAGATGTTGGTGCCGAGACGACGCGAAACGCGTGCCTTCGGTCCGGTGTAGCGCGACATTTCGTCAGACCCTCCGACGCTTGGGCGGACGGCAGCCGTTGTGCGGCACAGGGGTGACGTCCTTGATTCCGGTTACTTCGATGCCAGTGTTCTGGATGGAACGGATGGCGGTTTCACGGCCCGATCCCGGGCCACGCACGACGACGTCGACACGACGCACTCCGTGCTCCATCGCCCTGCGGGCAGCCTGCTCGGCAGCCATCTGGGCGGCGAATGGGGTGGACTTGCGAGAGCCCTTGAAGCCGACATTGCCGGCCGACGCCCACGACAGCGTGTTGCCGTCCTGGTCGGTGATCGTGATGATCGTGTTGTTGAACGAGCTCTTGATGTGCGCCACCCCGTGGGTGACGTTCTTGTTCTGCTTGCGTTTCTTGCGCTGCGGCGTTGCCATGACGATCAGACCTTCTTCTTTCCGGCGACGGTCTTCTTCGGGCCCTTGCGGGTGCGAGCGTTGGTGTGAGTGCGCTGGCCGCGAACGGGCAGGCCACGACGATGGCGCAGCCCCTGATAGCTGCCGATCTCCATCTTGCGCTTGATGTCCTGGCTTACCTCGCGGCGCAGGTCACCCTCGACCTTGAGGTTGCCCTCGATGTAGGCGCGGATCTGGGCGACCTCGGTGTCGGTGAGATCACGGACACGGGTGGCGGGATCGATGGCGAGCTCGGTCAGCATCTGCTCGGAAGTGGTCGGACCGATACCGAAGATGTAGGTGAGCGAGACGTGAACTGGCTTCTCGCGCGGAATGTCAACACCGGAAATACGTGCCATGGGGCGTCAGCCTTGCCTCTGTTTGTGTCGGGGATTGCTGCAGATGACCATCACGCGACCGTGGCGCTTGATGACCTTGCAGTTGTCACACATTTTTTTGACGCTTGCTCGAACCTTCACGGGCTGCGTCCTTTCTTCGAACTAGGGGCCCGGTCGAACCGGGCGGTGTCCGCTACGACTTACTTGTAGCGGTAGGTGATCCGACCTCGTTCGAGGTCGTAGGGGGTGAGCTCCACCTGCACGCGATCGCCCGGCAGAATCCGGATGTAGTGCATGCGCATCTTGCCCGAGATGTGGGCCAGCACTTTGTGCCCATTCTCGAGTTCGACACGGAACATGGCGTTGGGGAGGGGTTCCACAACGGTCCCCTCCAAAACGATCGCGTCTTCCTTTGGTTTCGCCAGAGCACTTCCTCCTGAACGCACGAAATTTCATCACCTGTCGGGCAGCAACGCGCGTCAGGCCAGCAGACAACGCTAGCGGCTCGGGGGGAAGCAACCAACTGACAGCCGAAGATCGCGGGCCACCAGTTTGGCTAGTCTCGAGCTCGTGTCCGACGTGTATCACCTCAACCTGACCCGATCCGACCTCGACGGTGCCACGATCGCTGTGATTCCGGGAGATCCCGGGCGAGTGGAGCGAATTTCAGCCGAACTCGACGAACCGGTCTTCGTCGCATCGAATCGCGAATTCACCACGCACCGCGGCACCTTGGATGGCCGAACAGTTCTGGTCACCTCAACCGGCATCGGCGGCCCTTCGACCTCGATCGCCCTCGAAGAGCTCGCGCAGCTCGGCGTGAACACCTTTCTGCGAGTCGGAACGACCGGGGCGATCCAACCCAACGTGAGCACGGGTTCCATGATCATCACCCAGGGTTCAGTACGCCTCGACGGCGCGAGCACACACTTTGCCCCGCCCGAGTATCCGGCGGTGAGCAACTTCGAGTGCACCAGTGCGCTCGTGGACGCAGCTCGCCGAGCCGGAGCTGAACACCACGTGGGCATCACCGCGTCGTCGGACACCTTCTACCCCGGCCAGGAGCGTTACGACACCGCGTCTGGCTTCGTGACGAGGCGCTTCCGCGGCAGCCTCGCCGAGTGGCAGGCTCTCGGCGTCCTCAACTACGAGATGGAATCGTCCACCCTCTTCACGTACTGCTCGGCAAATGGATTCCGGGCTGGCTGTATCGCGGGCGCCATCGTCAATCGCACTGAACAGGAGCTCCCCGACGATGCAGTCGTCGCCGCGACCGAGGCGCTGGCGATCCGGATCGCTGTCGACGCAATCCGCGCTTTGTGACACCAATCGCTCCCCGACGATTCGAAGGCCTCGTCGCCGACGCCCTCGACTCGATTGGCGAACCGTTCGAATCGATGATGGACAACGTCGTGGTCGTGGTCGAAGACGAACACCCCGACGAACCGGACCTGCTCGGTCTGTACGAGGGCGTGCCACTCACAGAGCGCGACGGGTATGGCCTCATGGACCTTCCTGATCAGGTCACGATCTTTCGAGTCACGTTGTGCGATGTATGCAGCAACCACGAGGAACTCTTGCACGAGATCCGGGTGACGGTCGTGCACGAGATCGCCCATCACTTCGGGATCGACGACGATCGCCTGCACGAGCTCGGCTGGGGTTGACCTGCCTGTGGTAGAAGTCAACTCGTGACGAATACCCCCACTCCGCCGCCGTTCCCCCAGCAACCGCCGGGGCACGGCGTGTACCCCGAGTCGTCGAACGCGCTCACCGCGCTCATCCTGTCGATTCTGAACTTCTTCATCTGCGGGTTGCTGGCGCCATTCGCCTGGTACCTCGCCAACAAGGAGCTTGAAGCGATCGACAACGGCCGGCGCGATCCGACGAAACGAGACCAGGCCAATGCGGCGAGAATTCTCGGAATAATTGGGACCGTGTTGTTGGTCGTCGCGCTCGTGGCCGTCGCGGTCGTGGCAGTCGTGATCATCGTGGCGAGCGCCAGCGGCTGATTCGTAGCTGTCATTGAGCCTTATGGCCCGTGGCGAGCCTTCGCGCTGAGCCGATGGATGCCCCGAAAGGGTGCGGTGTATGGCGGCGGGCAATACCAGAACACGAAAAGCGGATCGGCGCGCGGGCCGGTCATTTCGAGTCGGAGTGTGGCTCATCGCGCTGACAGCATTCCCCCTCGGCGGAGCGCTGTTCTTCGCTGCGAGCGACGTTGCTCACGTCTCCGAATCGCATCGCAAAGCCCAGGAGGTCGGCGCATCTGCGCAAGAGCTCGTCGAGCTCACCGAGTTGCGATCACGCCTGCTCGACGAGGCGAGTTGGGCCGCCGCATCGCACGGAGTCGACGACCTGGGATTCAGCTCGTCCGACGTGGAGCGTCTCACCGGCCTCGACATCGATGCGAACCGTCGCGCCGCTGAGACAGCGGTCGATGACACGTTGCTCGCCGTCGACTGGCGGTTTGTCGAGCTCCAGGTGGACCGACTCCGGTCGAATCCACCTTCCACAGTGAAAGAGCACGGTGCGGCATACGTAGAGGTGACCGATGTCGTCCGCATTCGGACCGAGGTGCTTTTCAACGACCTCATGGATCTGGCGGGCAACGTGGACGACGGAGCGGATCTTGTCGCGTCACTCCGAGTCCTCGCGGCGACGGCCGACGCCCGGCGCTCTGTCACGCTCCAGCTCACGGCCTACCTCGAAGCTCAACTGGCTGGTGAGACCGACAACAGCCGACAACTCGCCCTCATCGCGGAACACGGGACGACCTATCGCAATGCGATCGACAGCATCTTGAGAACGTCGAGATTCCATGCCTCGACGCGCGATGTACTGAGTGACGTGCTGTCCTCTTCGGCAGCAGTTGCTTTCCGCGCGTCGATGGCGATCCAGCTTGCGACGGGTGGCCAGGACATGGCCGACGACTTTGTCGAGCGCGATGAAACGAGTTGGAATTCAGTGCGACGGATTCTCACGCTCGGCTCGGCGTCAGTCGACGCCCACCTCGAACTTGTCGAGGCTGCCGGCACCGACGTTGTGCTCGCGAGCGAGGAGCTTGGGGGCGTCGCACAGGCAGGGGTCAATCGCGCTCAGCGGCGAATGCTCTTGATCTCTGTGGTTTCCGGAGTCTTCGTGCTGGCGCTGTCGCGGGCAATCGGACGACCGCTCCAGAAGCTCGCGCAGCGTGCTCAGGATCTGCAGGATGGCGAGGTTTCGGATGATTCCCCCGAGCTCCGTCCTTCGGGCCCAACAGAGGTCCGTCAAGCGGCGTTTGCCATCAACGAGGCCGCGTCACACCTCCAGCTTGCAGAACGTCAAGCCAACGCACTCGCGGTAGGAGAACTAGACCATCCGTCGCTCAGCGAGTCCACGTCGGGTTCGCTTGGGGCGTCCCTACAGGCGGCTGTCCGTACGCTCACGCGCTCACTGACGCTCGAGACGGAGTTTCGAGACCGTCTCGAACACGAGGCAACGCACGACCCGCTGACGCAGCTCGCGAATCGCCGTGCATCGCTCGAACAGCTCGGACGTGCGCTCGCACGAGCTCGCCGAACCAACGGGACGGTAGCCATCCTGTTCATCGACCTCGACGGCTTCAAAGCGGTCAACGATCGGAAGGGTCATGCCGCTGGCGACACGGTCCTGACCACGATCTCGGACCGCCTGATCGAGACGCTCCGAGCAGGAGATCACGTCGGACGACTCGGCGGAGACGAGTTCATGGTCATCGCAGAGCCGATCTCCGGAGTGGGTGAATCGGTAGCGCTGGCCGAGCGAGTGGTCGAAATCGTCAGCCAGCCAATCGACGTAGAGGCCAACCAGGTACGCGTCGGGGCGAGTATCGGAATCGCCATGGCGGATGCCAACACATCACTCACGCCCGAAGAGCTCATGCGCGATGCGGACCTCGCGGTCTACAAGGCGAAAGACGGTGGTCGAGGGCGCGTCGAACTGTGCAATGCCTCCCTCCGCGAGGAACTCGCGCACCGCAACGAAATCGAGAACGCAATACGCGAGGCGCTTCTCGCCGACGAGTTCGAACTCCACTATCAACCGATCGTCGACTCCTCGACACGGCAGGTCCGGTCGTTTGAGGCGCTTCTCCGATGGAACCGAGGAAGCGGGCTCGTCATGCCCGACGACTTCATTCCAATCGCCGAGCGCAGTGAGTTGGTGACGTCAATCGACCGGTGGGTGATCTGTCGGGCAGCTGAACAGCTGCGTGCGTGGCAGGGTCAACGCGAGCCGATCAACCTGCCGATCGCGGTGAACGTGTCCGGTCGTTCGCTGGTCGATACAGCCTTCGTGGACGACGTGCTGGACCCACTCCGAGAGCGGCGCATCGACCCGCGGTATCTCATCGTCGAGATCACGGAACGCTCGCTCGTCGAGGATCTCGAGACTGCGAGCGCAAACCTCGAGCAACTGCGGGCCGCCGGTATCCGCGTCGCCATCGACGACTTTGGTACGGGCTTCACCTCGCTCGCACACCTGCGCTCGCTGCCCATCGACATCATCAAGATCGACCGGTCGTTCACTCTGGACGAGACCGCCACGTCACTCGTGCGGCTCATCATCGACACCGGACACCTCCTTCGGTCGCGGGTCATCGCGGAAGGCATCGAGACACTCGGCCAGGCCGAAGCACTCCTGGAGCTCGGAGCCGACGAACTCCAGGGTTATGCATTCGGCCGACCGGCACCGGCAGCGGTGGCGGTCCAATCAATCGAAAGGAACCTTGCGGACTCCTTCACCTCACGACTGTGATTCGTTCGGCCCAGTTGAGTCGAACGGCCCGTCAGCCTCCAGCGACGCGCAGCCGATCAACAAGACACAGAGGGAAAGGCAGACATGGTTTGGCGGAACCATCGTCCCGAAAAGGGCGGTAACACAAACGAGAGCGGCCACTCGCTACGTGTGAGCTTCTGGCTCATCACGCTCGCGCTGGTCCCATTGTCGGGAGCGATCTGGTTCGCGGCGAACGAGCTCGGCCAGGTCCGCGAGTCCCGCCAGCGTGCCGAACAGGTCAGCGTTCGCAGTGGTGAGCTCGTCCAGCTGACGGAGCTGCGGTCGCGATTGCTCGACGAGCGCAACTGGAGCACAGCCAAGCGCGGCGTTCAGGATCTGAACCTTCCCCTCCCGTTCATCACAGAGCTCACCGGCATCGATGTGATTGCGCACCACGAGTCGGCGAAGGACTCGGTAGACGAGAAACTCGGCAATCTCGACTGGCCCGAAATGGAGGAGCGCGTCGAAGAGATTCGCACCGACGACTCGTTGGAAGTCGAGCTGTTGAACTCTTCGTACGAGACACTCGCCCAAGTCGTGGGCCACCGTGGTGACTCATCACTCGACTCCCTCATGAAACTCTCCGGAGACATGGACGGCGCAGCCGACCTCGTGGGATCTCTGAGGGTTCTTGAAGCATCCGCCGATGCTCGACAAGCGATCACCCTCCAGCTGACGAGCTACTTCGGTGCCCAATTCTCCGGCGCGGACCTCGCCCGGATCGAGTACTCGACCCTCACGGAACAGAGTGAGGTCTACCGACGATCCGTGTCCGATGTGGCACGCATTGCGGCGTCGGACTCGCAGGTGATCAAGAATCTCAACTCGATCGAGACCTCATCAGATGCGATCGCATTCCGCGCGGCACTCGCTCAACTCCTGGCCGCGCCACCCAATGACCAGGACCTCCCTAGTGGTTTTTCGGTTGCCTCCATCATGGGCAATCTCGACCGGGTGACCGAGACATTCAGCGCGGGAGCCGCATCGGTCGAAGAACATCTCGAACTCGTGCACGCCGCAGGCGACGATGTCGAGTCGACGAGCCGAGAGCTCGACACGGTGGCGGCCCAACGATCGCGGGACGCCCTCGTCCGCGTCACGATTCTTACGACGATCTCGCTGCTGTTCGTACTATCGCTGAGCCGGGCAATCGGCGTTCCGCTCGGTCTTCTTGCCCGACGGGCGCAGGAGCTACGCGACGGCGAAACCACGACGGAAATCGAGCAGCTGAGACCCTCGGGTCCGACCGAGATTCGCGAAGCGATGCGAGCGATCAACGAGGCGGCTGCTCACATCGAACTCGCCGAGCGACAGGCCCATGCTCTGGCCTCGGGAAACCTCGATCATCCCGCCCTCACGGAGTCGTCTCCTGGAGCCCTCGGTGAATCGCTTCAGGATGCCGTACGCACGCTGGCCGCTTCGCTCAGCCAGCGCGAAGAGTTCCGGCGACGCCTCACCCACGAGGCCAGTCATGACGGGCTCACTCAACTGGCGAATCGCAAGGCGTCGATCGCACAGCTCAACCAGGGCCTGGCGCGCACAATTCGGACGGAGTCCGTGCTCGCGATCATGTTCATCGACCTCGACGGCTTCAAGGATGTCAACGACACGCACGGGCACCCCACCGGTGACGGTGTGCTGCGGACAGTTGGTGAACGGCTGCTCACGGCCGTACGAGTGGGAGACCACGTCGGAAGACTCGGCGGCGACGAGTTTTTGGTCATCGCAGAGCCGATCTCCGGCGTAACCGAAGCCGTCGCACTCGCGGAACGGCTGGCCAGTCGCATCGCCGATCCAATAACGATCGACGGCATCGAGGTGGAGGTCGGTGCGAGCGTCGGCATCGCCATCGCCGATTCGTCCACGAGCCTCACCGGCGAGGAGCTCCTTCGCGATGCCGACCTCGCCGTGTACAAGGCGAAGGAACTGGGCCGTTCCCGCGTCGAACTGTTCGACGACGAGCTGCGGGCCGAACTCGAGCACCGGTCGCTCGTCGAGGATTCCCTCCGCGCGGCCCTCGTCGGCGATGAGTTGACGCTCTTCTACCAACCGATCGTGTGCCCGGAATCAGGCGTGCTCATCTCGCTCGAAGCACTCATCCGATGGGAGCGCGACGACGGCCTCGTTCCCCCCGACGACTTCATCCCCATTGCCGAGCGCAGCGACCTCATCCTGGCGGTCGACAACTGGGTCGTCCGTAAGGCTGCAGAACAGCTCGTCTCATGGCAGAGCAATTCCACGCTTCGAGACGTCCCGATCGCCGTGAACATCTCGGGACGACATCTCGCCACGGACTCCTTCGTCGATGACATCCTCCGACCACTCATCTCCAGAGACCTCGACCCGTCGCTGTTGGTGGTCGAGATCACCGAATCAGCATTGCTCGACGACCTTGGTTCGGCCGCCGCCAAGCTGCAGCAGCTTCGAGCCAAAGGCGTGCGCATCGCGATCGATGATTTCGGCACGGGGTACACGTCGCTTGCCCATCTGCGCACGCTGCCGGTCGACATCCTCAAGATCGATCGGACGTTCACTTCCGACGAGTCGGCGCAGTCACTCGTGAAACTCATCATCGACACCGGGCATCTCCTCGGTGCTCGAATCACCGCCGAGGGCATCGAGACCCACGAACAGGCAGCCGCACTCACAGCTCTCGGAACCGATGAACTCCAGGGGTACCTGTTCGGCCGCCCGATTCCCGCGGAGGCCATAGAAGCCCCGGGCAACAACGACCACGGGCGCAGGGCGGCATAGCGCTGCCGTGCCATACCCTCCAAGGATCCGGTCGCGGTCTCTGGCCTCGACCGCAGCCCGGAGGTGTCATGGTTGAAGAGAGCAAGTGGATGGCCCAGACCAGGGAAGACCCCACTCGGTCCACGTGGTACGTCGAGCGATTCCGCAAGATGGCGGCCGAAGGACAGGATCTGGCCGGCGAGGCTCGCCTCATCGACGCCATGGTCGCGCGGGCTTCTCGCATCCTGGATGCTGGCTGTGGGCCGGGTCGCGTCGGCGGCTACCTCTCCACCGTCGGTCACGTAGTCGTCGGTGTCGACGTCGATCCTGTTCTCATCGCGGCCGCCGAAAGGGACCATCCCGGGCCGACGTGGTTGGTGGGCGACCTTGCAGAACTCGACCTGCCACGACGAGGTGTCAAGGACGGATTCGATGCCATAGTCAGCGCAGGAAACGTCATGACGTTCCTGGCTCCAAGCACGCGGGTCGCCGTCCTCACTCGGCTCGCGGGGCATCTGCACGAGGAGGGCCGCATCGTCATCGGCTTTGGGCTGGACCGCGACTACGAGCTCGATGAATTCGTCACCGACGTCGCTACGGCCGAGCTTCGATTCGATTCCCGCTTCAGCACCTGGGACCTACGCCCATTCACCGAGGAGTCCAGCTTCATCGTCGCGGTCTTGTCGCCGAAATAGGGCGTCTGACCCGTCGAGGAGCGAAGCGACGGATCGGGAGCGGAGCTCGCGGAGCGACCAGATGTCGGGCGGAAGTCCCGACGAGTTAAAGGCTCAGGGCACCGGATACCCGGGCGAAGACTTCGTCCTCTTCGCCGAGGCCATCCACCACCACGAGCTTGTTGCGATCGGCGAACCACTGGAGAAGTGGAGCGGTCTCCTGCTCGTAGAGCTCGAGCCGACGC
Source organism: Acidimicrobiales bacterium (assembly GCA_051011575.1). Lineage (GTDB taxonomy): Bacteria > Actinomycetota > Acidimicrobiia > Acidimicrobiales > SHLQ01 > SHLQ01. The sequence continues at coordinate 9,842 of JBPCTR010000185.1, forward strand.
GAAATTGTCTCGACGGTGTCGTCTTCACGGCCGCGGGCGAGCATCCGCTCGGTCACTTCGTCGATCGGTACGTCGATGTTGATCGCGGCATCGAGCTCGAAACCCTGGTCGGCGAAGATCTTCTCGAGGGAGTCGGCCTGCGCAGGATTGCGCGGGTATCCATCGAGAAGCACTCCGTGCTCCATGATGTCGTCCTGACC
>JBPCTR010000186.1:0-9314 GCA_051011575.1 Acidimicrobiales bacterium
CTTGATGCTCGGTGTGCCGTGGGCGTGCAGCCTCGCTGCCGCGGATCCACTTGCCCGTCTCGCGGCTCGACGTGGCGACGCCAGCGAGGCCGTCCGTCTCGGTCAGATCGCACGAGACCTCTACGCCGGTCTCGACGCCCCTGCGCTCGCGCAGCGTTTCGATGGGGGGATGGGCTGACCGGTTGTGTCGGCTCGCCTACGTAAGATCGAAGGGATGACGAGCTCGGAAGGCTGGACACCCCTGCGCGAACCGCGTCGCGCCTCGGCCTCGGGTCCCAAGAACGGCCAACGCCCACGGCGATCGTCGCTCGGCAACGGCTTGCGGGTCACCCCGTTCACCCAGCTCGCCCGCGTTCACGCGCTCTCCGCTGTGGGCGACGGGTTCATCGCCGTCGCTCTTGCAGGATCGATCTTCTTCTCGATCGATCCTGAAGCCGCACGCTGGCGGGTGGCCTTGTATCTGATACTCACCATTGCGCCGTTCGCCGTCGTCACCCCTCTCCTCGGTCCCGTGATCGATCGAGCCAAGGGAGGGCGTCGTGGCATGGTCATCGGAACACTCGCCGCCCGCGCCGTGGTCGCGTTCTTCATGGTGCGACACATCGACAGCCTCTTCCTGTTCCCCGAGGCGTTTGTGATGCTGGTGCTCCAGAAGGGTTACTCCGTGTCGCGGACAGCGCTCGTCCCGGCGGTGTGCCCTCACGACGACGAACTGATCGAGGCCAATTCGAAACTGGCTCTGCTCAGCTCGATCGGCGGGCTCCTCGGGGCGGGCACGGGTGCGCTCATCGCCATCATCTTCGGCGGGGGCGGCACGGTTGGTGTTGCCGTTGTGGTCTTCCTCGCCGGCGCCGCCCTCGCGATCCGCCTGCCGCAGGTGCAGATCGCCAGCCAGGCCGCCGACTCCACGGAGAAGCAGGAAGTGCGGGGCGCAAACATCATCCTCGCCGCGACCGCCGTGGCCGTGATGCGCGGAATCGTGGGCTTCACGACGTTCCTTCTCGCCTTCCACCTTCGGGCGGGAGAGGACGGCATCGACCGCTCGGAGCCCGGCGCTGCGGTGGGCGCGGCGATGGGTTGGCTGGAAGGGGTGGATGTCGATGGCACGCCCGGCCCACCCTCGTGGCACTTCGGTGTGGCCGCGTTGGCCGCCGGCATCGGCGCCCTGCTCGGCGCCCGCTACGCCCCCCAGCTGCGCGAACGAGTCCCTGAAGAACGTCTCGTTCTTGGCGGTTTGTTGGCCACCACGATCGCCGCATTTCTCGGTGCATGGGGTGGCGGAATCACCGGCACGGCAGTGCTCGCCTTCGGCGTCGGCTTTTCGGCCGCGATTGCCAAGCTCGGATTCGACGCTCTGGTGCAACGCGATGCTCCTCGGGCCAACTACGGCCGTGCCTTCGCCGCGTTCGAGGGTCGTTTCCAGCTGATGTGGGCAGCCGGTGCATTCATACCGGTCATCTTCCCGATGGGTATCGAGCTGGGTGCGCTGATGGTGGCCATCGCCGCGGGGCTCGCGGCAGCCAGCTACGAACTCGGCCGACGCACCGATCGAGTGCAGAGTTCCTCGCGGGTGCGGCAGGCGATTCGCGGCCGCGTCCCCGACGCCGCCGTCGAACGATTCGGAAATCACCCAACCGTCCTGAAGTTGAAGCCGGCGGTCAATCGAATCATGCGATTCACCCGCCGCAGCCCGCTCGTCGCCGAGCGACCTGACCCGACCCTGGTGGCGGCACTCCCCGCCTCGCCGGGCGATCGTGTCGACGACCCACCGCCACCGCCGCCTGCAACTCCTGACCTCGTCGCCGAACCCGGCGAGCCGTTGTGGGGCCCGGAGTACGATCCGCAGCTCTCGTCAGGGTCAGGCGTATGGCTCGCCGATCCGGCGGTCGAGACACCGACCGAACCCGGTGACGACGGGCAGTTCCGACTCTGGAGTTCCGAGCCGGACTAGCGCCCGCCCCATCGCTGCCTGGTCGGTCAAGCGTCGTCGAAGTCGATCTCGATGCGCTCGAGCCACAGGCCCGGAGCGGCGAGTTCGTTCGGCGTCGGGAGATTGCGTTCGTCTTCCCACAGTCGAGCCCGGCCGTCGGTGCCCGCCCTCTCCACGACGCCGTCAATGAAGGCGCGACCACGGTCATACAGGTCCTGATCGAGTTCGAGGCCAAGCAATTTCTCGACGAAACGATCGGATTCCGAGGCCGTCACGCGACGTCGGCGAAGCGCCTCGGTGAGCATCGGGTAACTCGAGATCAGACTGCCGCCGACCTCGTCCATCACGTGGTCGATGTAGCCGACGATTGCAGCGACGAGCGTCGACAGCTCGGGGAGGAGCGCGTCCTGCTCCGGGGTGCGCATCGCCCCGAGAATGGCGCTCGGATCGCCGAACATCGATTGGAGCTGCTGTTGCATCTCCATGAAGTCGCCGCTCGGCTCGAATCCCGAAAGCGCTTCTCCGAGAGCCGATGGATCGTTGCGGAAGGCGCCGGCGTACCGCTCGATCAGTCGACTCAGACGAGCGGCGATGTGGGGAATGCTGAGCACGGCGTGGTGGGCCACCTCGCTCAACGCGATCCACATGCGGAGCTCGTCGCGGTCGAGGCTCCACTCGTCGCCGAAGTCGTCGAGGTTGGGGACGACCACCAGCAACTCGTCGTTTCCGACGCGGGGAAGCGGTAGGTCGTAGGTGCCGATCGCCCGGGTGCCCAAGTGGCCGAGCATCGAACCGGTCGTCATGTTCACCATCATCGGACGCATGCTCGAGAACAATTGCTCGAAAACGGCCATCTGTGGGTCGGCGCCGAACTCGCTCTCGTCGCCGAGGTTCGGGGTCGACATCGACGCGGCGAGCTGCTCGAGGATCGGCTTGTACGACTGCATGGACCGTTTCACCCACTCCGTGCGGTTGACAGGAGCGATCGAGATCGAACCGGAGCTCGCCGTACGAAGTCCTGTGACCTCTCCGATCTGGAGTTCGGCGACCCGAGCGAGCTGCTCGAGCGCCATACGATCCATGGGGTCGACATTGGGTTCGCCCTTGCCACCGCTGGCGATCGAGATCGCCAATTGCATCGCCTGATCCAGCCCCCCGGAGGCCGTCGGCAGGCCGCCGCCGAACATCGACATCAGGTTGGCGAGCATCGCATTGGGATCGCCGCCACCGAAGAGCTGTTCAAAATCGAAGCCCTCGGGCAGATCCTCGTCGTCGAATGGACCGGGTTCGCTCACACAGGCATCGTAGAGGCAGCGAGGGACCGCCAGTCGGCGGACTCGGCGAGCCGGAGTGAGTCTGATGCGAGTTGTGGTGACGGGAGCGAACGGTGCAATCGGTCGCCATGTCGTCGGACGCCTCTCCCAGATGGAAGAAGTGGACGAACTCGTTCCGCTCGATCGCGCCGCCGATCCCGACGATGCATTCGACCTTCTCGAGGACGATCTCGTCGCGGTGCTCCAGCCACATGATGTCGTTGTTCACTTGGCGTCGTCGCCGCTGCGGTTTGCCGGAGAGCAAAGCGCCGCGCGCAACGATCGGGAGATCGCCGCGCGACTGTTCGAGGCGGCGACCGCATCCGGCGTCGGCCAGGTAGTACTGGCATCGAGTGCGATGGTCTACGGCGCGTGGGCAGACAATCCGATTCCACTCACCGAGGCAGCGCCGATCCGCCCGAACCCCGAGTTCCGGTTCGGCGCGATTCGCGCCGAGATCGAACAGATGGGTCGCGACTGGGCCGAGGTAACGGGGGCGTCACTGTCGATCCTGCGCGCCGCCACCACCCTGGCGCGAGGGCGCGAGAACGGTCTGGCGAACCTGCTTCACAGCTCGGCGTCGCTGCGCAACACCGAAGGCGATGCGCCTGCGCAGTTTCTGCATGCGGAGGACTTTGCGAAGGCGGTCGAGATTCTCGTGCTCGGACAGCATGAAGGTGTGTTCAATGTTGCCGCCGACGGCTGGCTGCGTCCTTCGGAGGTCGTAGCGCTTCGCGGTACTCCTGAAACACCCTTGCGAGCCCCATCGTTCGTCATCTCGGCCGTGTCCGAGGGTCGACGTCGGCTCGGCGCATCGACGCACCCGGGGCTCACGCCATACCTTCAGCATTCCTGGGTGGTGGCGAACGATCGCCTGAAGGCGCTCGGATGGAAGCCGGAGTTCTCGAACGAGGAGGCCTACGTGGCCGGGCACCGGCCGAGCGTGTTCGACGGTATTACGGCCAAGCGACGCCAGGAACTTTCACTGGGCGTGGCGGGGGCTGCCTCGGCTGCGGGTGCGTTCGGCCTGCTGTGGCTGCTGGCCCGACTATGGCGACGGTGGCGTCGGTGACCTATACGTAGGGCTGCGCGCCGAGCACGATGGTGGTGCTGTGGCGCTCGCCGGTGAAGGTGGGATCGTTCACGTCGAGGATCGGGTCGTTGGGGACCACGCGCCGGGAGTACCGAAGCTCGACAGCTTCGCCCGGCGGAAGGGCGCGAAGCGCCGTCTGAAGATCCCCGAGCTCCAGCACGTTGACCGAACCGAGTCCGATGATCACGTCACCGGCGACCAGTCCACCGCGAGCTGCGGGCGTTTGGTCCCACACCCTTCGAACGAGAACGCCACCAGGAACATCGCGCTCTTCGCGTAGGTCCTCACTGATCGTTTGAGGGTCGAGGCTGACGCCGAGCCACCCGACAGTCTCGGTGCGCCCCGTGTCGATCAGGTCGTATGCGACCTCCCTGGCGAGCGTGGTTGGAATTGCGTAGTTCGCGCCGCTGCGGGCCCGTACGGCCATGGCGACGATGCCACCATTCTCGTCGATGATCGGTGCTCCCGCCCATGTGTCGTCGAGTTCGTCTGAGAGCCGATAGAGGCCGGATAGAAGGTCGCCGTTGGGAAGCGAGGCCACGTGCTCCTCACCCAGGATCTGCACGCCGCGCACGAGCGCACCCTCGTCGTCGGTGTGCGCAGCAAGGCCGACCAGACGATCGAGCGGTGCGACGTTGCCAGGCGAGAACGTGGGCGGATCGAGCTCTGGCGACGGGACTTTGAGGACGGCAACACCCGAGACTTCGTCGCTCGCGATCACCTCAGCCGGGACCTCGAGGCCGGTGCTCAGCTTTGCGAAGATGATGTTGGCGCCGTCGATCGCGTGGGCGGAGGTCAGAAGGAACCCGCCTGTGTCGTAGAGGATGGCGTTGGCGCGCGGCCATTCCATATCGCCCTCCATATGCAGCGCAACGACTGACCCACGATGGTTCTCCGCAATGGCATTCGCCCACTCGTCGAACCCCGGAGGCCCTTCGATCACGGGCACGGTCGGAACGTCGACGACTTCTACAGAGGCCGAGGTGTCGGGCGACGGTTCGTTTCCGGTGAAGATCCAGGCGAGAGCGACAAGGGTCGCTCCGGCGATGAACGAAACCGTCATCGAGGGCCAGCGGCGCCCGAGGGCGCGGCGGGCTGCGAGATTTGCCGCAGCCTGCTCGGCTCCGAGTTCGGCAGGATGGCGCCACAGGCGGTCGGGCGCGGGAACGAGCTCGCCGGAATCATCCGGATCGTCGTCGTATCGTCCCTCTCCCACGGGTCAATCGTACTGACTCCGTGTGCGCGGCTGATCGCGGCCTCCGTGACGGATGGCACGGGCGGGCCTGAAATTCAACATTTGACGATTTCGCCCTACCATGTCACCCGATGCACGAGCGATCGAGCGGGCCCGATGGCGAGACCTGGCTGGCCATCACCGAAGACGAACCCCCCATCGCCGAGGCGTACCGCTGGGCTGTGCGGCCCGACTGCGGCGCGGTCGTACTCTTCAGCGGGACGGCCCGCGATCACAGCGATGGGCGCCCCGATGTTTCACGGTTGGCGTATGAGGCATACGAGGAACACCTCATCGAACGTTTCGACAAGCTCGTGGCCGAAATACGCGTTCGTTGGCCCGAGGTTCGTAGGGTAGGGGTCATGCATCGAGTCGGAGAGGTGCCGATCGGCGAGTCATCGGTGGTTGTCGTTGCATCGTCCCCGCACCGCGACGTCGCCTTCGACGCGGCCCGGCACGGCATCGATCGTCTCAAGGCAACCGCGCCGATCTGGAAACAAGAAGTCTGGAGTGGCGGCGAGAGCTGGGGTCTCGACGCCCGCGAAATCGACGAGATCGATATTCCAGCACCGGGGAAGCGCGCATGAGTGCTCCCGTGCTGTTCCTGTTGGGCGCATTCAGTCTGTCGATGCTCGGCGCGATGGTCGTGTGGCTGGCGAGCCGTCCCCGAAAGGAGCGGTTCGGGTCAACGATCGACACGTTCTCGCGCGACCTCGACGCCCTCGCACCGCCCGGTTCGAATCCCAGCCCGCGACCGATACACAACCCGGGTACTCGCCCGAACTCGACCACGAGTGGGGCTGAACCCCGACCACGACCCGGACCACGCCCCGATCCGTCACGCACTGGTTCCCGGTAGTCCATGGCACGCGACCTGGCGATCGATCTCGGAACCGCGAACACGCTCGTGTACGCGCGCGGCGAGGGGATCGTGCTCAACGAGCCGTCGGTCATTGCGCTCAACAGTCAGACCAACGATGTGCTTGCGATCGGGTCAGACGCATGGCAGATGATCGGCCGGACTCCCAGCCACATCGTCGCGGTTCGTCCGCTGCGCAAGGGAGCGATCACCGATTTCGATGTCACCCAGCGAATGATCCGGCTCGTGCTCGAACGAGTCGGTGTGAGCCGCTTCAACCGCCCCCGGGTGGTCATCTGCGTGCCATCGGCGATCACCGCGGTCGAACGCCGAGCGGTCACCGAGGCTGCGCGCCGAGCGGGCGCCAGCGATGCTCAGCTCATCGAGCAGCCGGTTGCGGCTGCGATCGGCGCAAACCTGCCGATCAATGAACCTCTCGGCAACATGGTCGTCGACGTGGGTGGCGGTACATCGGAGTCCGCGATCCTGTCCCTCGGCGGGGTCGTTGCGCTGGAGGCGATCCGCGTCGGCTCATTCGACATCGACGCGGCGATCCAAGCGTGGGTGCGCCGCGAGTACGGCATCGCCATCGGCGAACGCACGGCTGAGGACATCAAGCTCACAATCGGTTCGGCAGCTCCAACCCCGAACGAAGTCCGGGCCGAGGTGCGAGGCCGCGAGCTGATGAGCGGTCTCCCGAAGACGATCATTCTGTCGCCCGAAGAAATCCGGGTGGCGATCGACGAGCCGGTCAGCGCCATGGTCGATTCGGTCCTGTCGTGCATCGCGCAGGCGCCCCCGGAACTCTCGCAGGATCTCATCCTCCAGGGCATCCACCTCGTTGGCGGCGGTGGCATGTTGCGTGGCCTCGACTCCCGTCTCCGCGCCGAGACGAAGGTCGACGTACATGTCGTCGATACACCACTCGAATGTGTCGTAAATGGCGCCGGCCGATGTATCGAGTCGTTCGATGCGCTCAAGGTCATGTTCCTCGGCGACCGGCGCTGATTCTCCTTCGATGATTCGCTCGGTCATCTGGGACTTCGACGGCACCATCCTCGACACCGAGTGGCCCGCATACGTCTCGGCCGAGCGGGAATTCGTGCGCCTGGGCGTCGACCTCCGATTCGACGAATGGCAGAACACGATCGGAAGTGCCGACCATGAGCCGTGGTGGGAGGTGTTGCGACGGGAGGCCGGCGGGTTGGGTGAGAGCGACGACACCCTCCTCGCTCGATATCGCGGGCTGAAGAACGAGCTGACCGATGCTGCCGACCTCCTTCCCGGAGTCGCGTCGCTCTTCGACCATCTGCGCCACCGATCGGTGCCGAACGCCCTCGCAAGCAGCTCGTCGCTCGAATGGGTGGAACGCCACACCCGCAGGCACGGTCTCTGGGATCGATTCGTCGCGGTGGCGACGCGCACCGACGTAGGGCGTGCCCGAACAAAGCCAGAACCGGACCTCTTCCTTCTCGCCGCCGAACGGGCCGGCTTCGACGCGGCCCACACCCTCGTGATCGAGGACAGCGCCCACGGTGTCGCTGCGGCGAAACGCGCGGGCATGCGCGTTGTGGCCGTGCCCAACCGGATTACGAATGGCCAGGATTTCTCGGCTGCAGATCTCGTGGTCGATTCCCTCGCTGGGCTGGACCTCGACGGCATCCTGGATCCCGTCACATGAGCGGCGCGGGCACGGGGCCGTTGATCGCCGAGCGTCCTAGGATCTCTCCATGAACTACCCGGAGCGGCGCCCCCGCAGACTCCGTCGGACCGCGGCGCTCCGACAGATCGTTGCCGAGACGACGCTGTCGGTCGACGACCTCATCGCTCCACTCTTCGTCCGCGAAGGAATCGACGAACCACAGCCGATCCACTCCTTGCCCGGTGTCGTTCAGCACTCGGTCGACTCAGCCGTCCGCGAGGTGGCCGAGCTTCGTGATCTCGGCGTGGGCGCCGTGATCCTTTTCGGCGTTCCCGAACACAAGGACGCCACCGGATCCGGAGCATGGGATCCCGAGGGCGTCGTGCAGGTCGCGATCCGCCGAATGAAGGCCGAGGTCGGGGATTCGATGGTGGTCATCGCCGATCTCTGCGTCGACGAGTACACCGACCACGGGCACTGCGGAATCGTGGTCGACGGTGAGGTCGACAACGATGCCACGCTCGATCTCTACCGTCGGATCGCGGTCGCTCAGGCCGATGCCGGAGCCGACATTGTCGCCCCGTCCGGAATGATGGACGGGCAGGTCGGAGCGATCCGCGCCGCCCTCGACGACGCCGGTCACTCCGAGACCGCAATCCTCGCCTATGCCGCCAAGTACGCCTCTGCCTTTTACGGGCCGTTCCGCGACGCGGTCGACGTCACGATCGCCGACGGTGGCGATCGCACCGGCTATCAGCAGGACCCCAGGAACGGGCGGGAGGCGATCACCGAAATCGAACTCGACCTCGCCGAAGGCGCCGACATGATCATGGTGAAGCCGGGACTTCCGTACCTCGATATCGTGCGCCGGGTAAAGGATCGCTTCGGTGTACCGACCTTCGTCTATCAGGTGAGCGGCGAGTACGCCATGCAGATGGCGGCGGTGCAGAACGGCTGGCTGGACGAACGCGCCACCGTCATGGAAGTTCTGACCGGCATCAAACGCGCCGGCGCCGATGCTATCCTGACTTATTTCGCGTTACGCGTGGCGAGGTGGCTGGAAGATAATTAACAGCGGGTCCATGTGCACCCCGGCTAGCCCGCCGCCACCGCCCTGGACCACGGCGACATGACGAAGGCGCCACCGGAATCGACTCCGCGATTTTCGTCCCGCGCCACCGGATTGGGACACGCGAACAGGGCCGGGTAAACGCCGTGCTGGGCACGCGCCACCGTGTGCTGC
>JBPCTR010000187.1:0-11132 GCA_051011575.1 Acidimicrobiales bacterium
CTGCCATCATTACGATCCTCGCGCTCGTCCTGCTCGCGAGTCGCGTGAGTGAGTCGATCATGCTCTGCGTGAAGGCGAGGTCGTCCTTCGCGCTCGGCGCGACGACGGCAACCGTGAGGTCGGTGACCGCATCGTCGGGCGCCTCCACGGCATTGTCGGTTCCGCATTCGCTGGTGGCCGTACCCGTCGCCTCGTCGCTCCCGCAAGCGGCCGCGACGAGCGACAGCGCGAATAGGGCGACGAGCAGCGAGAAGAGCCTGCTCTGTCGGATGGTGGTCATGGTGGGTTTCCTCCGGTATTTGGGATTGGTAGGGGATGTCGAGATCAGTGCCGGGTGAAGGGCTTGGTGAGGGCGGCGGGGCCACGCACGCGACTCGCGAGCAGGACGAGCGCGAGGATCGTAATGATGGCAGGCGTCATGGCTGCCAGGTCGGAGGCGCCCTGGGGGATGATGTCCAACGACTGCCACTTGAGGCGGGTGGCGGTGACCATTCCGTAGAGGAGGGCACCGCCCATCACCCAGCGCGAGCGCCACGCGCCGAAATACACGAGCGCCACGGCGATGAAGCCGATGCCGTTGGTCAGGTTGTGCTGGAAGACGGCGAGTTCGAGCGAGAGGGCCGCTCCGGCCAGCCCGGCCATCGTATTGCCGATGGCGATGGCGGCGAAGCGGGTGCGGGCGACGGAGACGCCGAGCGAGTCGGCTGCCTGCGGGTTTTCGCCCACTGCCCGGATGTTCAAACCGAAGGTTGTCTTGTTCATCATCCACGTGACGGCCGGTACGAGGGCGAAGGCGATGTAGGTGATGAGGCTGTGCTCGAAGAGCGCATCACCGAGGTGCGGGATCGAGGACAGCCCTGGGATCGATACGCGGGGGAGGCCGGGGATGATGCGGGGCGTGCCGATCAACTCCTGGAAGAGCAGATCGCTGAATCCGAGGCCAAAGAGGAAGATGCCGATGCCACTGATGCCCTGCTCGGCGTGAAGAACAACGGTTACGAAGCCGTAGACGAGGCCCATGAACAGACCGATCGCGAGGCCGACCAGGAACCCGAGGAGATGGTTCCGGGTCTCCACGACGGTGTAGTAGGAACCGAACGCCGAGAGCAGCATGACACCGTCGACGCCGAGGTTGAGCACGCCGCTCCGCTGGCTGATCGTCTCGCCGAGTGCCGCCAACAGGTACGGGACGGCCAGGCGAACCGCGGTGGCAATGGTGGCGACGAGCACCGAGAGCGTGAAGAACTCGCTCACGACGTGGCCACCTCCTTCAGCTTGCTGCGCAGCTTGTCGCTACTCACCACGAACAGGACGATGATCCCGTTGAGGGCGACCGCGAGCGCGTTTGGAATCTGGAGAACGCGCTGCAGTTGCGTGGCTCCGGTGAGGAGCCCGCCGAAGAGGAATGAAGATGGGATCGTCCAGAGCGGATGAAGCGCGCCGAAGAGCGCGGCCACGATTCCGTTGAACCCCGCGGAACCGGTGAAGCCGGCAGAGCCGCCGTCGGTGACCATTCGGAGCGATTCGGATCCGAACACGAGGGTCACCCCAGCGAGGCCGGAGAGAGCGCCACTCAAGCCGAGGGCGGCCACGATGTTCTTTTCGACGGAGATCCCCGCGGCGCGCGCCGCATCGGGGTTGTGGCCGACGGCTCGCAGACGGAACCCGAGAGGAGTGCGCCACAGCAGGATGTACACGGCAACTGCGGCGAGGATCGCGATGACCACTCCGAGATGCAGACGGGTGCCCGAGATGAGGGTGGGGAAGGCAGCGTTGTCGGTCAGACGCTCGGTCTGTGGAATTCGGGTCCCCTCCTTCTCGATCGGGTCGATCATCGGGCCGCGGAGCAGGTAGTTCATGAGTTGCACGGCGACGATGTTGAGCATGATCGTGCTGAGGATCTCGTTGACCGACGCGTAGGCCTTGAGCGCGCCGGGAATGGCACCCCAGATGCCACCACCGACCATGCCGGCCAGCACGACGAGCGGTATGAGGATGATGCGCGGCGTGTCGGGAATCGCGAGCGCGACCGCCGTGGACAGCAGGGCGCCGGCGATGATCTGCCCCTCGCCACCGATGTTGATCACGCTGGCGCGGAAGGCGATGGTGATGCCGGCACCAACGAGGAGGAGCGGCGTCGCTCGTACGGCCGTGGCCGCGATTCGATCGCCGGTACCGAAGGCCCCGTCGATCATCGCTCGCAGGCCTTCGATCGGGTTCTCGCCGAGAGAGCCGATCATGATGGCGCCGAGCAGGAAGGCGGCGAGGGCGGCGGCGAGCGGGACCGCAGCGCCGAGAAGGCGTTTCACGCGGTTGTGCCCTCTCCGTCTGCCGGCTCGATGGCGTTGAGGTAGTTGTAGATCGTGATGCGGCTGACACCCATGACCGTGGCGATGTCGTCGACGGCGCCGCGGAGCAGGAAGGCGCCGCGTTCGTCGAGCAGTCGCACGGCCGCCTGCTTCTCCGCGCGGGTCCAGTCGGTCGGGGTCGAGCCGATCTTGCGCTCGACCGCCCGGATCATTGCGTCGAGCGCATCCTGGAGGTTGCCCACGCCGAGGTCGGTGCGGTCGGTGGCCACGTTGAGTCGGATGGCGGTGGCGCCGGCAGCCATGGCGGATGAGATCATCGAGGCGACGGCGCGAGAGATGGCGTCGGGCGCACCTGATGCGATCGAGGAGAATGCCCCGAACTCGACGTCGATACCTTCGCGTTCAAATGCGTCGATCGCGGCGTGCACATGCTTGCCCGGTTCCCCCTCGGTGAATGGTTCGACGAGAAATTCGACGACCGTGTGGTCGGCGTTCGCCGTGGGGCTGCGTGCCATGGCGAGCACCGTAGTCGTCTGAACATTTCGTACAAATCCGATTTACACGGCGCTAACTTTACATTTTGTCAAGACGCCGTGTGCAACGCCGGGAGGTCACCAATGAACACCGAAGTCGAGATCGACATCGATCGGCTCGTTCAGCGGCTCGCCGACCTCGCTGCGATCGGCGCAATCGACGGCACCGAGGGTTGTTCTCGGCTGGCGCTCACCGACGAGGACAAGGCGGGCCGCGATCTTGTGGTGACCTGGATGCGCGACCTCGGCCTCGACATCAGCATCGATGGCATCGGGAACGTGATCGCCACCATGCCCGGGATCGAGGGTTCGCCGGTGATGTGTGGTTCGCACATCGACACGGTGCGCTCCGGTGGTCGGTACGACGGCAACCTCGGCGTGCTCGCCGGGCTCGAGGTGATCGAGACGGTTCAGGCAGCGGGAATCGCGCCGAAGCGACCGTTGGCCGTGGGGTTCTTCACCGACGAGGAGGGAGCTCGATTCCCGCCGGACATGTTGGGCAGTCTCGTCTACGTGGGTGGCATGCCGCTCGAAGAGGCGCTCGACATCGAAGGCATCGACGGGGCCATCGTGGGCGAGGAACTCGAACGGATCGGTTACGCGGGGGCGGCTCCGCTTCCTGGACTGGCCCCCCATGCGTTTGTCGAGCTGCACATCGAGCAGGGCCCGGTGCTCGAGATCGAAGGCGTCACCGTGGGCGCGGTCGAGAGTGTGCAGGGAATCAGTTGGACCGAGGTCGAGGTGACCGGCCAGTCGAATCACGCGGGCACGACCCCGATGAGCATGCGTCGAGACCCCGGGTTCGTGGCTGCTGCGTGTACGCGGTTCGCACGAGAGTTGGCCCTCGAGTTGGGCGACCCACATGTGGCCACCGTGGGCCGCGTCGAGTTCCAGCCGAACCTTGTGAACGTGGTTCCTGCGAGCGCCACGTTCACCGTCGATCTGCGCAACACCAATGAAGAGGTGTTGCGGGAGAGCGAACGTCGCTTCGCAGAGTTCGTTCAACAGACGGTGGTCGACGAGGGATGTTCAGTCGAGATGAGAACACTCGCCCGATTTGAGCCCGTGATCTTCGATACGACGGTTGTCGACCTGGTCGAGTCGACGGCGGCGGCTCTCGGACATTCGGTGAAACGGATGCCGTCGGGGGCCGGCCACGATGCACAGATGATGGCGCGGGTGTGCCCGACCGCGATGGTGTTCACCCCGAGCAAAAACGGCGTGAGCCACAACCCCGCCGAATACACCGCTCCCGGCGAGCTGGCGGCGGGGGCGAACGTGCTTCTACATACGATGCTGGCGCTCGCCCAGGAGTGATCCGAAAGTATTTTTCGGCCGGGGTGTAAGGAGCGAACGCCCGGCTCGTCTCCTACGTGTCAAACCGAATGCGGCTCAGCCGCCCGACACGAAAAGAGACTCCCATGAATCCCACTATTGGCTCCCGGTTCACCAGGGCGGCGGCACTCGCAGCTCTCTTCCTCGCCGCCTTCACGTTCGTGTTCGCAGCTCCGGCCGGGGCCGAGACACCCGTACCCGACCTGCCCATCTCACCCCCGGTCGAGAACGAAGGCCCGATCGTCGTCTTCCCGGTCGACATACTGCCGTTGTTTCCGACCGCCTCGGTCGACGTCAGCTGCGGTTCGGAAACGGCCACGGTGACCGTGAAGAACCCATCGAACAATGCCTTCCTCGTGCAGGTGATGGTCGATGGTGGCCTCGAGAAGAGCGGCCAGGTCAACCACAAATCGCAGTGGGTACACACCTTTGCGATCGCCGAGAACCAGACCCGTCATGTCACGGTCGAAGGGATCAACACCCTGTTCGACAACGAGGTCACCCGGGATTGTCTGCTCCCTGATCCCGGCTATGTGGTTATTACCGACTGCGAGTCCGGCCAGGCCCACGTGCGCCTGCTGAACAATGGCGATGACACCGCGAACCTGGCGGTCGATCACCCGGGCGATCCGAGTGCGCCGGTGGCGGTCGGTGCCCATTCATCGTTCGACTGGATGGTCGACATCGAACCCAACGAGTCGATCGACTTCTCCGTGCGCCACGACGGCCACGGTGTGATCGGCTCGGAGACGCTCTCGTTCACCTGCGCAGCACCCGAGCCGGAACCGCAGCCCGAGCCCGAGCCGCAGCCTGAGCCCGAGCCGCAGCCTGAGCCCGAGCCCGAGCCGCAGCCCCAGCCCCAGCCGCAGCCGGAGCCGCAGCCCCAGCCGGAACCGCAGCCCCAGCAGCCGGCGGAGACCGCCGACGGTCCCACGGATGCCGGAGACACCCTTCCCGACGTCGAGCCCGAGGAACCCGACGAGGAGGTCGACGTCGCCGTCGCAGGAATCGCCAAGACCGATGGACCCGACGACGTCACGCCGCTCGAGGTCCTCGACATCGCCGAGATTGTCGAGTCCGGCGACCCGGCGACGAGTGATTCCCAGACTTCAGCCCAACGCAGTGCCGGCGGTCTGTCGCTCGCCCGACTGATCCTCATCTCCCTCTGGATTCTCGTAGCCGCCATGGCAGTAGTCGCCCTTGGCATTCTCGCCCGGCGGCGGCGAGCGCTTTCCATCTCGTGAGGAGCACATCGATGGCCGGGGGCGGAGCAACTGAGCTCCGCCCTCGCGGCGCGTGCGGAAACGCTCGCTTCTCACGAAGCGCTCGTCGCGACCACAATGGGGTTCCGGCCGGTCGGCGATGGTCGGATGGGTGGAGGGAGGCGCGTGATGTCCATATCGATGGCGGATCGGTCCGATGGTCAGCTCGTTTCGCTCGCCCTGGATGGAGACGGGTCCGCGCTCGCCGAGATCTACGACCGCTATGCCGACGCCATCTTCAGCTTCTGCAGATCGCGGCTCCGGAGCGAGGCCGACGCAGCCGATGCCTCGCAGGACACGTTTGTGCGAGCGGCATCCAGACTTGCCCAGCTCCGGGAACCGGAGAAGTTACGGGCGTGGTTGTACGCGATCGCGCGCAACGAGATCGTTTCGGTCACGCGTGCGGCGAGTCGAGTGGTGGATGACGATTCGATGGACGCGATCGCCGCTCCCGACAGCGAGCCCGACATCGATCTGATCCGGATCGAGGAGTCAGCGCAGCTGTGGGCCGCCGCCGGTGGTCTTCAGGACCGCGATCAGGATGTGCTCGAGCTCCACCTCCGCCACGGTCTTGTCGGCCAGGAGCTCGCCGACGCACTCGGTGTAACCGAGTCCCACGCCAACGTGATGCTGTCGCGGATGCGGGATCGAGTGGCCACGTCGCTCGGCAGCCTGCTCGTTGCCCGAGAAGGACGATCGGACTGCGAGGAGCTCTCGATGCTTCTGGCAGGTTGGGATGGGCGCTTCACAATTGACGTCCGGTCGAAGGTCACCCGGCATACCCGTGCATGTGAGATCTGTGAGCGGACTCGAGGAGCGGCGCTCGCCCGCGGTGTTCCGATCGGGTTCCTGCCACTGGCGCCGGCGCCGTCGTTCCTGCGTGCCAACACGGTGTCGGAGATGGCGAATGCGCTCGAGGTCGGCAGCTCTGCCGAGTCCGCGTCGGAGCTGGGGCGAGAGGCGCGGTCCCCGCACGATTTCAGCGGCCGCGCACCCTGGCGGTGGCGAAGTGACGGATTCCCCGGGCTGGAGCTTGTCGCCGCACCGCCACCGATCCCGGGGTCGGCGCCGGCCGCAGCGGCGAAGAAGAGTTCGCCGGCGATTGCCATGGCCGCCGCCGCAGCGGCGGTGATCGTCCTTCTCGCCGGCGTCACGATCTGGGTGTTCGGTGGACGCGGTGACTCCGACGTGGCCACGGTGGTGGCCGGTACCTCCGTAACCACCGAGGTCGACCAGACATCGTCGTCGTCGACGTCGACGTCGTCGGCCGCGGCTGCGACACCGTCGACCACCTCAGCGATTGCCGCTCCGGCCACGACGGCCGCAGCCTCCACAACAAACGTCCCCGACACGCTGGAACCATCGACCACCACGCAGGTCTCGACGACCGCCGTTTCGACGACGATCGCTGTGACAACGACAGCCCCCACTTCCACGACAGGGCCCCCGACAACGACCGATACGCCAACGACGACCGTCGCGGCGACCACGGCCGCCCCGACGACGAGCAGCACCACGACCACGAGCACGACAACGTCTACAACGACGTCGACCACCACGACGTCGACCAGCACGACGTCGACGTCGACCACCACGACGGAGGCGCCGAACGAGGTGCCGGTTCTGGCGGGCGCACTCGTTCGACCGAACGAGGTGACCGTTGCCCAGGGAGCGCGCTGTCAGGGCGAGACGGTGGTCGTGCTTGCAGAAGCAATCGACACCGACGGCGAGGTTGTCTCGGTTGTGGCCACCTGGTCCGACGGGGTCGACAGCTTCACTTCGCCGATGACGGCGGTTGCGAACAACACGTATCGGGCAACGATCGGCCCGTGGCTTGTAGCGGGAGGCCACACTGTGAGCGTCACCGCGACAGACGAGAGGGGAGGCGTGAGCGCGCCGTCGACCACGAAGTTGACCGTTCTCGGATGCCCCGCCGGGTGAGGCGTGCGAACCCGCCTCTTTACAAAATGTAAAGGCGCACTATTCTCGGACTTGTGACCCAGGACGCACTCACTCGATCCGGCCATCCCGGCCACACGCCCCACGGCTCGACGGCTCCGCTCACACCGATGCGATTGGGGCAACTGCTCACTCGCATCGCGCATGAGTGGGAGACCCGGAACAAGATCTTCGACCTGCCCACCGCCCGGTTCTGGAAGCCCGACCCCGAAGTCGACCTCGGCTTCGACTTCGTGGGGCGGCGGTGTGCGAGCCCGATCGGGCCGGCCGCGGGGCCGCATAGCCAGCTCGCCGAGAACATTGTGCTCTCGTGGCTGGGCGGCAGTCGCCTGTTCGAGCTGAAAACGGTCCAGATTCTCGACGATCTGGAGATCCGACGTCCGTGCATCGACATGCAGACCATTGGATACAACATCGAGTGGAGTCAGGAGCTTCGGATTCCGCAAAGCCTTACCGAGTATGCGAAGGCGAGCATGCTGCTCGACATCCTGCGTCGGTGGGAGCCGATCGCCGAGCTCGTGGGCCCCGACCCCGGCCCGCACGTGTTCGACATGTCGGTGGGGTACGACCTCGCCGGAATCTCGAGCCCCGAGGTGGCGGCGTTCATCAGGGGTATGCGCGACGGCAGCGACGAAATCGAGCAGATGCGAGGCGAGATCCCCGACGCGTTCGCCGACTTCCGCGAGCTCGACTTCGAGACCCACCTCGCCGACACCCTCACCCTGTCGACATTCCACGGCTGCCCGCCCGACGAGATCGAGTCGATCACCAAACACCTCATCGACGAACACGATCTCGACGTCATCGTGAAGCTGAATCCCACTCTGCTCGGGTTCGAGAACGTGGCCGGCATCGTGAACGACGAGCTGGGCTACACCGATGTGAGCGTGAAGGAGTCGGCGTTCGCCGAGGACCTCCAGTTCGATCGAGGCATCGAGCTGATCGGCGAGCTCAATGAGTATGCGAAGGAGCGGGGCCACAAGTTCGGGATCAAACTCACCAACACGCTCGTCGTCGACAACGCGAAGCAGTGGATGCCGGAAGACACGATGTACCTGTCGGGCGCGCCGTTGCACGTGATCGCGTCGAGCCTGCTCGAGCGGCTGTCGTCGGCGTTGCCCGGCACGTTCGACATTCCGGGTCACGACGGCGACGTGATGGTGAGCTTCTCCGCGGGGGTCAGCAAGGACAATCTCGCCGACACCCTCGCGATGGGCGTCAACCCGGCAACGGTGTGTTCCGACCTGCTCAGGCCGGGCGGGTACGGGCGATTGGCGCCGATGCTCAAGGGTCTCACGAAGACACTCAAGGACGAGGGTGCGTCGGATCTGAACGAGTTCCGAATTGGGCGGCAGGCGGCGGCTGTGGCGGCTGGCCAACGCGATGCGTGTGCTGCCCACGTGGCATCGATTCGCGGAGAGGGCCGCGAGCCTTATCACTTCGAGTCGAACGAAAAGCTCCCTCGCGAGGTCGAGACAGACCTCGAGATGTTCGGTTGTGTGGCGTGCAACTTCTGCATAACCGTGTGTCCCAATGACGCGTTCTTCTCCATTCCGAGCCTGGCCGACACCGGGCTCGAGAGCATGGACGAGAGCCGGCAGCAATATCTGGTCTTGAGTGAGTTGTGCAATGAATGCGGCAACTGCATGACGTTCTGTCCCGAGAACGGTGACCCGGCCGTGATCAAGCCTCGCTTGTACACCGACCCGGATCTTTTCGCCGCTCGCGGCGGCCAGGGCTTCCTGGTGAACGGTGATGTGGTCGGTCGCGATGTGAGTGACGAGTCGCTCGATCTGGTCAAGCGATTGCTCGCCAGCGAGAAGGGTAATCCTCTCCACGGCTGACATGCTCCGTAAATCGGAGTATTATATACTCCATGGAACGGAGTCCCTTTCCCTACCACGGTCCACTCGAAGCCGAGCAGGTCAGCGGTCGCGAGGACATGGTCATCGAACTGAGTCAGCGCATCGCCGATCGCAGGGTGACCGCACTGCTCGGTCCCCGGCGGTTTGGAAAGACGAGCCTGCTGAAGCGGGTGGCTGCCGACCTCGAACAGGTTGGACCCCAACCGGTGTGGGTCGACTTCTACGAGCTGAACTCGATGTCGGATCTTGTAGGCGCACTCGATCGGGGCCTGGCGGCGGTCACCGGCTCGCTGCGGCGAATCATCGACTCGGTGGCCGGCGGAGTGTCGGTGAATCTGGGTGTGGTCGGGATGGAGCTGCGACGCGACAAGAGGCATCGGCCCGATCCGGTCGACATGCTGCGTCGGCTGCTCGGAATTCTGGTCGAGTCCGCGCAACGCCAAGACGTATTCGTGGTGTTCGACGAGTTTGCGGGGATCGCAGGGGTTGAGGGGGCGGCCGGCCTCCTCCGTACCGAGTTGCAGCACCACTACCAGGACCTGGGTCTTGTGTTTGCGGGCTCCCAGCCATCGATGATGCGAACGCTGTTCTCCGACCAGACCCAGCCGTTCTTCGGTCAGGCCGACCTGATAGAGATCCCACCGCTCTCCGACAACGCACTGCTCGAGATCGTGGTCGACGGATTCGACCGCACGGACCGCGACCCCGGTGCGGTCGCACGTCGGATCGTGGCGATGGCAGATGGGCATCCGCAGCGCGGCATGCAGCTCGCGGATGCGGTGTGGCGTAACACCGCAGAGAGCGCGGTTGCCGACGAGCTCGCGTGGGCGGATGCGCTCGAGGAAGTGCGGGCGAGTGTCGACCTCGGTTCCGAGCGGATGTACTCGCTGCTCTCGGGTGGTCAGAAGAAGACGCTGCGGGTGATCGCCGGCGATGGATCGATCTACGGGGCGGCCGCGGCCGTGCTCGATCTCGCTCCCGGAACGGCGCGGGCAGCCACTGAAACATTGGAGGGGAATGGGTTCCTTGCCCGACGTGACGAGTTGGTGATCGTCGATCCGATGTTGCGCGATTGGATCCGCCGACGGTTCCCGATCTGATCGACGTGGCCGATCTGTGCGCCTAGCGTTCAGCGATGGCCCGTATCGAGGACCGACACCCTGCTGGTGCTCCCGGCGACTGGTTCGTCGACAATCGCTGCTTCGACTGCGATGCGGCTCGACAGGTTGCTCCGGGGCTGATCGAACGGAACCCCAATGACGGCGTCTCTTACTTCGTGAAGCAGCCGGAGACACCAGAAGAGATCGAGATGGCGTGGCTGGCCGTGCAGGTGTGCCCGACCCGCTCGGTGGGCCACGTCGATCTGCGCAGGCCGGAGCAGCCGGTCTTTCCCCAGGACCTCGGCGATCATGTATTCCGCTTGGGTCACAACTCGAAAGACAGCTTCGGCGCCCACAGCTACCTTGTGGCTCGCGCGGGCGGAAACCTGATGATCGACGCGCCGCGCTGGACGCGTGAGGCGTACGAGCCGCTCGACGAGATGGGCGGTTTGGCGCACGTCCTGCTCAGCCACAGCGACGATGTGGCCGACGCCGAACGGTATTCGCAGCGGTATGGAGCCCGAGTCTGGATCCACGCCGATGATGCGAGCGCCGCGCCGTACGCCTCCGATCTGATCGAGGGCGAGAACGCGGTCACAATCACCGATGGTGTGATCGCCTTCCCTGTGCCCGGCCACACGAAGGGGAGCGTCCTGTACCTCGTCGACGAGCACCTGCTGTTCTCCGGGGATTCGCTCGCATGGAACCCGGGCCGAGAACAGCTTTCGGCCTTCCGCAGGGCGTGCTGGTATTCGTGGGAGGCACAGAC
>JBPCTR010000188.1:0-5008 GCA_051011575.1 Acidimicrobiales bacterium
CGCAATTTGCGGTGGTTAAGCTGTGCTGGGGAGCGAATGTGATCTCCCCTTCCGAAGCCTCCTCCCCCTCGTCGCGCAACGAGCTCGTGCGGGCGCTAACGATCACCCTCGGCAACGAGTCCTTGGCAGCCGAAGCGGTCGACGAGGCCCTCACGCGAGCACTTCATCGCTGGTCGCTGGTCGGTTCCTTCGACGAACCGCGAGCCTGGGTGTACCGCACGGCGCGCAACCATGCGACCTCGCGATTTCGCCGCCTCGGACGAGACCGTCGGTTCGCCCCTCGCGTCGCCACGCCAGACGCCGCCATCGATTCCCTCCCCGACCCCGAGTTGAGCGCCGCCCTCGACCGCCTCTCGGTCGACCAGCGCAACGTTCTGGTGCTGCGGTATTTCCTTGACTGGCCAATCGCAGCCATCTCCGACGCCCTCGACATCTCGCCCGGCACGGTCAAGAGCCGTACCAGCCGGGCGCTCCAGGAACTGAACCGACATCTGGGAGGATCCCGATGAGTCTCGAGACTCGACTCCGACAAGAACTCGATCGCCGCGCCCCGAGCGACGTGCCCGACGCCGCCGGCCTCGACGACATGCGGGCCACCGTCGCCACTCGACGCGCCCGCAACCGACGCATCCAGGTAGGTATGGGGGCGCTCGTGCTCGTGGCGGCACTTGGTGGAGGTGTGGCCCTGCTGAATGACAGCAGCGATACGGGCACGATCGTCGCCGCCGATGGCCCGGGTGCCGGCGATGACGTCACCGCACAGACGTCCACGCCGGTTGCTGATTCTGCGACCGACGCGACGACGGCGCCCACAATCGCCCCCGAGGAAACCAAGGATCTTTCCGGCGAAAGCGCCGGCGTCGAGGCGACCAACGATGTCTCGGGCACAGCCGCCGACGATTCGGAACGTGTTACCGCCGCCAGTGGGGCCGTGTCGGTCGCGACGCGTCGGAGCGCCGTGGCGCTCGCCGCAGGCTCGGGTGTCCTCGTCGTCTCCGATGCCTCCGGCTATACCGGGCTCGCCACGCGATTCATCGACGATGGTCTCGAAGCCATCGGCATTTCCTCCAACGATGGTCTGGACTGGACTGAGGTCGAGCTGAGCGGTGTCCCGGCCGGCGCCGCACCGACCCATCTCGAAGCCGACCGCAACGGTCTCGTCGCCCTGTTCTCACGCTTCGACGCCACGGTCCAACGAAACGTGACCTGGATCGCCTACTCCGACGATGGAGGCACATGGGATCTTGGCCCGGAGCTGGGCGGACCCGACCCCGTCGCGGTCGAGTTGGCCGTCGGCCCCACCGGTGTGATCGCGGTTGGATCGGGTCCCTTCCCAAGTGTTTGGGTCGCACCTCGCGAGCCGGGGGTCTCCGGAACGATTGAACCAGCCGCGACGCTGCAGGAAGCGGGCGTCGTCTACGGGTCGGCGGTGCTGGTCGACGGGTTTGCGATCGTCGCGAGCTCGACCGCGTTCGGCACGACCGCCTTCGTGGCCGACGGCGACGTTGGAGCGAGCTGGACGGCACACGACGTCGACGCGGTGACGAACGACGACACCGTGGTCGAGGTCGGCTCCGTCGGGAACGAACTCATGCTCGCCGGTCGTCTGGGTGAGGCCGCGTGGACGGCATCATCCTCCGATGGCGGCATCACCTGGCAGCGCGCGACGCTCGACTCGGGTGCCGTCGGCGCCATGGTGATGGGAGGCGGCTCTCTAGGCGTGCTCGGTTTGTCCGACGGCATCGCGGACGTCACGCTTTCCGACGGAACGTCGCTCGCCTCGGCATCGATCGAGGTCGACGCCCCCGACCGGGTCTCGCTCCTCGCCTCGAGCGCCGACCGGGCCCTCTTGCTCGCCGACCGCGACGGAACTCCGACCTGGATCGTCGTCTCACGGTAAATCACCACACGTTCGGTAGGGCAACTTGCATACGGAGCGCGGTTGCCTCACCACTATTTTCGCTGCTCTGGCACCTTTCCCCAAAAAGGGGTCAGACCCCATTCGGCCCAGCGGGGTCAGACCCCAAAGCGGTGATGGGGGTCTGACCCGTGAAGTCCCGCGAAGTGTCGAGTGTGAGCCAGCGGTGTCGGTGCGCGCGGATACGATGCGCCCGTGTCTGCGCTCGTCTCCGGACTGAACCCTGCCCAGGAAGATGCGGTCCTTCATGATGGGGGGCCGCTGCTCATCATCGCGGGCGCAGGTTCCGGCAAGACCCGGGTGCTCACACATCGGATCGCACACCTGATCCAGCAGCGCGGGGTGTCGCCCTTCGAGATCCTGGCAATCACCTTCACGAACAAAGCCGCCGACGAGATGAAGAACCGCGTCGGTGCGCTCGTGGGCCCGGTCGCCGAGAAGATGTGGGTGTCGACGTTTCATTCAGCGTGTGTTCGGATCCTCCGACGCGACGGCGACCGCCTCGGCTTTCCATCATCGTTCACGATCTACGACCAGGCCGATGCCGTACGTCTCACCGGCTACGTCCTCCGAGACCTCAATCTCGACACCAAGAAGTTCCCGCCCCGCACCGTGCACGCCACGATCAGCTCGGCGAAAAACGACTATCGCACTGTCGAGCAGTACACCGACGATGCTCAGACAATCTTCGAGCGCAAGATCGCCGAGGTCTACGCCGAATATCAGCTCCGCCTCAACAAGGCCGGGGCGATGGACTTCGACGATCTGCTTTTCAACGTCGTCGAACTCTTCCGCCGCAACCCCGACGTGCTCGAGCACTACCAGCGCCGATTCCAACATGTGCTCGTCGACGAGTACCAGGACACAAACCTTGTCCAGAACGCGATCGTCACGATGCTCGCCGAAGGGCATCGACAGATCTGCGTGGTGGGCGACGGGGACCAGTCGATCTACCGGTTCCGCGGCGCTGACATCCGCAACATCCTCGAATTCGAGACCACGTTTCCCGATGCCACCGTCGTGCTGCTCGAGCAGAACTATCGATCGACTCAAACCGTTCTCGATGCGGCGAACGCCGTCATCTCGAACAACGAAGGCCGCAAACCGAAGGAGCTCTGGACCGACCAGGGCGCGGGCGACAAGATCCTTCGCTACTTCGCCGATGACGAGGTCGACGAGGCCCAGTGGGTCGCTCATGAACTGGCGCGGATCCACGAGGGCGGACGGCATCGATGGGGCGACATGGCCGTCTTCTATCGCACGAACGCCCAGAGCCGCGCGCTCGAGGAATACCTTGTCCGGGTCAACATCCCGTACAAGGTCATCGGAGGCACGCGGTTCTACGACCGGCGCGAGGTCAAGGATGCGCTCGCCTATCTGAAGGCCGTCGTGAACCCGGTCGACGAGGTCAGCGTGAAGCGAATCCTCAACGTCCCGAAACGCGGTGTCGGCGACTCCACGGTCGCAAAGCTCGACACCTGGGCAGTGGCCCACGGCGTGCCGTTCATCGACGCACTACGCAACTACGACGAAGCCGGTGTGTCAGGTCGAGCGCCGCGCGGGATCGACCAATTCCTCGAACTTGTCGACTCGGCAGCCGAGCGGCTCGAGAACGACTCGCCGGCAGAGCTTCTCCGCTACCTGCTCGATCGATCGGGGTACCTCGCCGAGCTCGAGGAAGAGCGATCCATTGAAGCCGAGGGCCGTCTCGAGAACCTGGCCGAGCTCGTCGGCAGCGCCGAGGAGTTCGAGAGCGCCAACGAGTTCCTCGAACAGGTCAGCCTCGTCGCCGACACCGACTCGCTCGACGACGACGAATCGTCGGTTGTTCTCATGACCCTCCACTCGGCGAAGGGTCTCGAGTATCCGATCGTCTTCCTCATCGGGCTCGAGGACGGTGTCTTCCCGCACATGCGCTCGCTCGGGGAACCACGCGAGCTCGAGGAGGAACGCCGTCTTGCCTATGTGGGCATCACTCGCGCGATGGAGAAGCTCCATCTTTCGCACGCCTGGAGCCGGATGCTCCACGGCACGACGCAATACAACCCGCCCAGTCGATTTCTCGACGAGGTGCCGACCGAGCTGGTTACCGATGCCGAGGGCAGTCGGGTTCGCCGTCGGTCGTCGAGCTTCGGATCGGGTGGGGGCGGAGGCGGATGGAGCTCGGGCGGTCGGGCGCAGGACCGGGAGGCCAATCGCGACGCAATGGTTGAATCGGCCATGAAGGTCTCGGGGCCGACGCCGTCGGGTGCGGACTCGCTGGGCCTCCGGGTCGGCGACGACGTCATCCACGCGAAATGGGGCGAAGGGGTGATCATCGACATCTTGGGCACTGGCGACAAGGCCGAAGCCCGCGTGCGTTTCCCCGACGTCGGCGAGAAGCAGCTCCTGCTCAGTTGGGCGCCACTCCAGAAGGCGTGAACCCGACGCGGTCGCACCTTTTTGGGGTTACCCGCGGGTATTGAGGCTTTTTCGGAAAACTTTCTGCCGAAATGACAACCAGTTGTCAGATTGGCCCTGACGATCGCTGGTGAAGTATTGGACAGCGAGGCGGCGACCCTCAGCAACAACCGGGGAAATGGGTCTGCGGAACCCCCGTTTGAACCGGAGGACGAGCCCGGGGCTGGCGGACCCGGGTCTCTTTCCTTTTTCGGCCAGCCTCTCAACCCGATGGGGTGTAGCCGGCGAAGTCAGCCGGATCGCGGACACCGTTGATGTCGATGATCAGCTCCCGGCCGTCGAGGTAGACCGGAATCGGTGGCAGTCCCGCTCCATCGGCCGGGTAGGCCACGCCCTCCTTGCATGGGTCGACGAACTGCTGATCGGCATCTTCCCACCGCACGTTGCATTGGCGAGGTGTGCCGGACTGCCGCGCATCGAACGCCGTCCATCCGGCGGCCGGGTCGGCGCCGAGGTGTTGGAGCCACAGGTCGCGGTTCCCGCCGGCTACGTCCGGCCACAGAATCGGGCCGTTCTCGGCGATCTCCGACGCCATGTTGTCGGTCTGGAGTGCCCGAAAGTCGAGGTCGCCGAGAACCAGTCGGCTCGACCGCTGTGCGAACACGATGGTGACTATGCCCAGAACGAGCG
>JBPCTR010000189.1:0-17339 GCA_051011575.1 Acidimicrobiales bacterium
GGCGTTCACCCGGACCTGAGTGGCGGTGCCCCAGCATCAGTCGTCGTCGGGCTCCACCGAAAGCACCGAGTAGTCGGCGTCGAGGTTGACCTCGACCTGGCTTCCGTCTGGTAGCCGGATCTCCACACCGAAGGCGGCGCCGTCGTCGCCTGTCTCGGTCTCGAGGACCTCACCACCTCCGGTGTGCGCGAGCGCGGCCTCGACGGCACGATCGAACTCGGTCCCCGTCAGCGGCGTGTCGGAGTCATTCGGTTCGTTGTCACCGTCGGCGGCTTCGGCTGGAGGGTCGACCTGCGGCGTCTCGGTGGCTGAGGCCACGCCGTAGCTGCCGACGCCGATTGTGATGACGCCGGCGGCGGCGAGAAGTCGTTTGGTGCGGGTCTTCATGGTCTCTCCAGGGGGGTGGGTCACGGTGTTGTGATGTTCGAACCTTGACGATTGCGACCTGACACGCCCCTGACGCGTCTCGCGTGAATTGACGGCGGCGCTAGCGTCGGACCCGATGGTGGATCTGAACGCCGATGTGATCGAGCAATTCCGGGCCGACGGAGCCACGGTCGTTCGAGGGGCAATCGGTGACGATTGGCTCGAGCGCCTGGCCGCTGCCATCGAACGAGATATTGCTTCTCCCGGGCCCTTCGACCACAGCTATCAGGTCGATGGAGGGCGATTTCACGGCAACCTTCGCATCTGGCAGAACGACCCCGACTTCGAGGCGTTCTGCCTCGACGGTCCGGCCACTCACATCGCTCGAGCCATGCTCGGTGCGACGCGGCTCAACCTTCTCTACGACCAGTTGTTCGTGAAGGAACCGGGCGCCGACCACCCGACGCGCTGGCACAACGATCAGCCGTACTGGCCGGTGTCGGGACGCGACGTGGTGTCGGTGTGGGTGGCGCTCGATCAGGTGACCGAGGAGACCGGACGCGTCGAGTTCATCCGCGGCTCACACCTTTGGGATCGCTGGTTCCAGCCCGAGACCTTCGGTCCGAACAAGAGTGGCAGCGGCTACGAACAGAATCTCGCCTACGAGCCGATGCCCGACATCGACGCCACTCGAAGCGATCACGACATCATCACATGGGACCTCGAACCTGGTGATGTCTATGTGTTCAACGGGATGACCGTGCATGGTGCCGGCGGCAACACGACAGTCGACCGTCGTCGACGCGGCTACACGGTCCGATACTGCGGCGACGATGTTCGGTACGACCCGCGAATCGGTGTCTCTCAACCGATCCTCGCTCAGGAATTGTCGTCAGGTGATCTCCTTGACTGCGAACAGTTTCCTCTGATCAGCGGCTGACTCGACAGAATTGTTTGCAGCCCGGACGACCAGAAGCTGTGATTGAGTTGAAGGGGGCAATGATCATGGAAGAACTGCCGCGTCGGGGGTACTCCCGCGACGAGATGATGGCTCGGGTTGCACGGTTCGGCGATCTGAAGGGGTCCGATGGCGGACTGCCCGACAGCCGGATGCCCAGCGCCGAACGGATCCTGTACAACGTGATCGGATTTCAGCCGCCCGAGAGTGCGAGCGATGCGGTTACGTCCCCGGTCGGTGAGGATGCCGCTCGCAACGCTGCGATCCCGATCCGCGAAGGGTTCAATCTCGGGTACTGCCGGGCTGTCCCGGGCAAGGGCCCGATGATGCACAACCACGACACGAACGAGACGTTCATCTGCATGTCCGGTCGGTGGCGGGCCAGCTGGGAGACCGATGGCGGTGCTGTCGAACACGTCGACCTCGATCCGCTCGACGTGATCTCGTTCCCCGCCGGAGCGATTCGACGGTTTCAGAACGTGACCGAGAACGACCCCGACGGCGACCATGTGCTCATGTTCGTGATCGGCGGAGACGCACCTCGGGCCGAGTTCACCGACGATGTGATGGCGGAGCTGCGAGACGCAGGAGTGTGGCCACCAGCCGACCTGTGATGGCCGTCAGTGACGTCGGACGAGATCGAGCGCCGTCGTGTCGGCGACCGTGCGGATAGCGAAACTCGATCGGACGCGGGTGACGCCGGGCAACACGGCGATGTGCTCGCGATGCACGGTCTCATAGTCGGCGACGTCGGCACAGGTGACGTGCACGAGATAGTCGGCGTTGCCCGCCATGAGGTGACAACTCATGACGTGCGGCACGCTGCTCACCGCCTGCTCGAATGCATCGAGCAGGTCTTCGCGCTGGCTCTCGAGAGAGATCTCGACGAACACGGACACATCACGCCCGACAGCGGCCCGATTGACGAGCGCGGCGTAGTTGTCGATCACGCCCTCGTTTTCCAGACGGCGAACCCGACGATGACATGCCGACGGCGACAGACCGATCGCGTCCGCCAGTTCCGCGTTGGTGATTCGGCCGTCGCGTTGGAGGATCTCGAGTATCGAATGATCTGTTGTGTCGAGTTCGATCATGTGAATAATCTACGTCAATCATCGATTCTTGATTGAATCGATTGCGTATATGCCTCCGTTCTTGTACGAATTCGCAATCGTGTCCGATGTCACTTCACGTACCTTTTGATCAGTACTGACATGGGAGAAGCTGCAATGCGAGTCGGCCTGCCGAAGGAAATCAAGAATCACGAGCAGCGGGTGGGGCTCACGCCCGCGAGCGCGAGCGAACTTGTTCGTCGAGGTCACAGCGTGCTGGTGGAGACCAACGCCGGCGTGGGAATCGGCGCCGCCGACGACGCGTACATGGCCATTGGCGCTCAGATCGCCGACACGGCCGAGCAGGTGTTCGACGACTCGGAGATGATCATCAAGGTCAAGGAACCCCAAGCGGTCGAGCGGGCGATGTTGCGCCCCGACCACACCCTTTTCACCTATCTGCACCTTGCGCCCGACGCCCCCCAGACCAAGGATCTCGTCGACAGCGGTGCCACGTGCATCGCGTACGAGACCGTGACCGACGACATCGGTGGCCTCCCCCTTCTGGCTCCGATGTCAAAGGTCGCGGGTCGCATGTCGATCCAGGCGGCGGCGAACTACCTCGAGCAACCCAATGGTGGCGCCGGACTCCTCATCGGAGGCGTACCCGGAGTTCCGCCGGCCAAGGTGGTGATCATCGGTGGCGGTGTCGTGGGTCAGCACGCGGCCGAAATGGCCATCGGCCTCGGCGGCAACGTGAGCATTCTCGACCGCAACAACGCGGTGCTCGATCAGTGCGAAGAGCGCTGGGGCGCTGCGGTCACGACCGTGTATTCCACCATGGACGCACTCGAAGAACTGGTGCTCGACGCCGATGTTGTGATCGGTGCGGTTCTCGTGAAGGGTGACACCGCCCCGAAGCTGGTCACCGCCGACATGGTCAAGGACATGCGAGCTGGCTCGGTGCTGGTCGATGTGGCGATCGATCAGGGTGGCGCGTTCGAGACATCACATGCCACTACCCACCAGGATCCGGTGTACATCGTGGACGACGTCGTGCACTACGCCGTGGCCAACATGCCCGGCGCCGTGCCCCGAACGTCGACGTACGCACTCAACAACGCGACCTTGCCGTTCACTCTTGCCCTGGCGGACATGGGCCCCAAGGCCGCAATGATGGCGCTTCCGCACCTCCGCAACGGCCTGAACGTGAGCGCCGGCAAGGTCACCGAGCCGCACGTGGCCGATGCGCTCGGTTACGAGTTCACCGACGCCGAGACCGCTGTCTCGGAGCTCGCCGCCTGAACGACGGCCGGCCTACTCGGCCGCGATGAACCCGACGAGGTCGCCCTCGCCTCCGATCAGGGTCAGCCGGTTCTCGGCGATCATGAATCCGCTCGCCTGAAGCAGGCCGTCGACGGCATCGATGATGTTCGTGGGGTCTTCACAACCGTCGGCAGGGTTCACCAGGTAGTCAGCGGCGTTCACGTTGCCGTCGATTGTCAGGCCCTGTTCATCGCCTTCGTGCGCGAGATCGACCGTGACGTCGTCCGAGCATCCGGCTGAGGAGAATGTGGCCTGATCGGCGGACACCAGCATCGTGATCTCCGGACCCGACTGATCGGTGCTGCTCGCAGCGCCGTCGGCGCCGCTACCGGAGAAGACGGTGTCGAATCGCCAGACCGTTCCCACGAGTGCGCGGTCGACCGGTGCGGCTCCCGCCACGAAGCGCAGTTCGGCGGAGTCGCTCGAGAATGTCAGCGCATTTGGCTCTACCGACCACGTCGTCGCCTCGATGAGAGCCGAGACGTAGGTGGTCTCGAAGGACATCATGTCCTGATCGACGCAGGCCATCTCGGTGATGGCGATGTCGACGAGCGAGAGGCTGCCGTCGTCACCGCTCACGATCTGGCCGCCGAATCGGTTGCATCCACCGGTGCCCGAAACCTGGCCCAGTTCAATCTCGAGATCGAGCGGGCGGGGAGTGTCGGGGATGGACACGGTCGTGCCGTCGATCGTGATGGCATCGAGTTGCCAGAGTCCGGCGATGCTCGGGCGGGTGGCGGAGTCTCCATCGTCGTCGGATCCCCCGGTCTCGGTTTGGTCGGAGCTGCCGCAGGAGGCGGCGATGAGAACGAGGACGAGGAGCGCGATGAGCAGTTTCGGGGGGAGTCTCATACAGGTGAGACGTCAGACTCCGGCGTCTGGTTCCCCGATATCGAGGCAGCGAGTCGGGTTTCGATCAGCGCCTGGCCCAGCAGGCCGGCCGCAGCGGCCATCCCCACCAGCGAGAGAATGTGGAAGCCGGTCGCGCTCAGGATCACGCCCGATACGAGTGCGCCGGTTCCGCTCGCAATGTTGGTGGCGGTGTCGGCAGCGCCCTGTACCGCCACTCGGTCCGATTCAGCCACCGATTCCGTGAGCAACGCACTGCCGGCCACGATTCCGAAGCTCCAGCCCAGGCCGAGCAGATAGAGGCCCGGGAACATGAGCAGCTTGGGTGCCTCACCAGCGAGCGAGGTGAGCATGGTGGCAAGGATCAGCGTGAACCCGGCCGCACCGATCACGCGGAGTCGGCCGTAGCGATCCGACAGCCATCCGGCGATTGGCGCGAATGCGAACATGCCGGCGGTATGCGCCGAGATGACGGCCCCCACGGCCGCCTTCGAGTGTCCGTGGTCCTCCATGTGGAGAGGGGTCATCGCCATCACCATGACCATGACCGCTTGTGAGACGACGAGGGTCACGAATGCGAGTCGGGCCAGAGGCGTCGCCAACGCGATTCGTACGGCCTCGCGGAACGGCACCGCCTTCTTCGAACGGAAGCTCGCCGTAGGGTCGACGCCGCCCGCGACCACGAGCGGATCGGGTCGCATGAAGATCCGGACCGCCATGGCGGCGAGAGCGAAGAGTGCGAACGCCATCGCGAATCCGCCCGAGTTCTCTCGCAGGCCGACACCGTCGGCGATATCGCCGGCCACACCGATGAGAAGAGGAAAGAAGACCGCGCCGAAGGTGGCCGCGAAGATCACCGTGCTGATGTCGCGACTCCTGCGTTCGGGCTCGGCCAGATCGGCGGCGGCGTAGCGGGCCAGGTTCGATGTCCCTGAACCGACGCCCACGAGCACCATCGCGAACAGGAAAAGCGGGAGCGAAGCGATTTCGATGGCGACTATCGCGAGAACCGCGCCGACCACCGGGACGGCGAACCCGAGGCTGATGCCTGGGTTTCGACCCCTGCGCTGCATCAGCGCAGCGAGGGCGGCAGCACTGATCGCGGAACCGATCGTGCTGGCACCAGTCGACAGTCCGGCCCACGTGGACGAGCCGAGAATCTCCTTGATGGCGAGCACCGACACCGGGAACATCGCAGAAATGGCGCCGCGGCTGAGCACGGCGGAACCCCAGAGCACGTGGAGGGTACGGCGGTGGACGGCAGCATTGGCCCTGGAGGTGGTGGCGGAGGTCAGGACATCACCTGACGAAGCGTGGCGTCGGCCATCCGGCGCATCGATGGCTCGTCGGCCGAGTGAGCGAGAACGGCGGCTCCGTGCGCGAGCGCATTCGCTCGTGCCCGATTCCATGTATGGATGTCGACACCGTGTCCGTCGATCTCGAGCGCTGAGCGGAACTCATCGCGACCATCGGCGTCGAAGAGCATCCATGCAATCGACAGATCGGTTGCGGGGTCTCCCGAGGTCAGGTCACCGAAGTCGATCACGGCGCTGAGCTTTCCGCCGCGAACGAGGAGGTTGGCAGGGTGCATGTCCCCGTGGAGCCAGATCGGGTCGGCGCCCCAGGGCGGGGTGTGCACAAGCTCTTCCCACAACGCGATGAGCGCATCGCGGTCCTGGTCGACCAACAAGTCGATATGACGGCGCACCGATTCTTCTCGCTCGGCGAGGGGGACCCCGCGGAACCGGTTCTCCGGAGCTTCTTCGGGTGCCGGCACATGGAGCGCGTTCAGAAACCCGGAGAGGTCAGCGATGAGCTGGTCCTGGTCGAGAGCGGGAGCGTGCAGTAGAGGCACGCCCGGCAGCCACTTCACGATGCTCCACGGCCATGGGAAGCCGAACGCCGGGTGGCCCTCGTGTACAGGTGTGGGGACCGGGAGCGGAAGGCGACGTTCGAGCTCGGGTAGCCACTGCTGCTCGTTCGAGATCAGCTGCGCGGCCAGCTTTCGTCGAGGAATACGGAGGACATGTTTTGGGCCGAGCCGGTAGATCTCGTTGTCCCAACCAGTGGCGACGAGTTCGATCGATTCGTCGGCGAGCGAGGGGACGTACTCACGCAGCAGCGTGCGGATGAGCTCGCGGTCGATCGCGAATTCGGCGGCGGGCTTGGGATTGGTCATCGCCGCCACCTTGCTCGACAAGCCCGGAGCCGCCGAGGATGGGCCGATGAACGAACGAGCGGCATGGGGAGCAATGCTACGCCGGGATGTGCCGCCTGCCCTCGAGGTGCAGCATGCCGCGGTGCTCGACGGTTTGTTCGACGAGTTGTGGGTCGTCGAAGACCTCGGTTGGGCGGGCGGAATCGCTCAACTCGCAGCGGTTCTCGCTGCGACGACCCGTGCCCACGTTGGGCACGGAATCGCACCGGCGCCCTTTCGGAGCCCGGCCGCGCTCGCCATGGAGTGGGCCGCGCTCGCCGAGATGCACCCGGGTCGGCTGCGTGGCGCGATCGGCCACGGCGTGCCGCACTGGATGGGCCAGATCGGACGTTCGGTTGGCTCACCCTTGACCCTGCTGCGCGAGACGGTCGACTCCGTACAGCGGCTGCTCGCCGGAAACCGGCTGTCGGTCGAGGGACGGTACGTGAAGCTCGATGACGTCGGTCTGGTCTTCCCGCCGAGCGACGTCCCGTCGGTCTCGATCGGAGCGCTCGGCCCGAAATCTTTGCGTCTGTCCGGTTCGGTCGCGGCGGGTACCGTCCTTCCCGAAGGGCAAGGTCCGGATGAGATCGGCAGGGCCCGATCCTTGATCGAGGAGGGGCGCATCGACGCGGGAAGATCCGACCCTCATCGGCTCACGGTGTTCGTGGGGTATCACGTCGGTGGTTCGACTGGACTCGCGCCGCGGAATCCTGATGCACCCGTGGGCTTCGAGATCGTGACCGAGAGTTTCGACGAGGCCGCAGAGCAGCTGTTGGATGTTGAGGACGCGGGCGCGGACTCGGTCGTGCTCGTGCCGATGGGCGTCGACCCGCTCGAGGATCTCGGTGGCGCGGCCGAGAACGTCCTGCCGCTGCTCAGGAGGGGCCGCTGACCGCGGCAAGTGCTTCGGCGAGCTGACGTTTGAGATCTTCGACGTCGCGCTCGAGAGCCGAGACCCGATCGTTGAGCAAGGTGAACGACAGGGGGTCGGTCGCGTTGTGTTGCAGCTCCCACACGTCCTGCACGGTGATTCCGAGGAACTCGGCGATTGCGTGCTTGTGTTTGTCGTCGGGGTGTGAATCGCCCCGTTCCCAGCGGTGGTAGCTCGGCTGGCTCACGCCGAATCGTTCGGCGGTCTCGCGCTGGTTCTCCCCGCGTCTTCGACGTTCGCGCTGGAGTGCTTCGCCAAACGCGGTGCTCATGGTCGGGTTCCCCTCGTCGATGGCTCACACCGAGCCCTGATACTCGTAGAGTATCGATGCGGAACCGCCACGCGGGGGAGATCATGTTCGTCGACGCCACCTACACGACCGATGTGCTTCGGTTTGTCGAGGGCCTCGTGCGTCATGGGGGCGCCCGGGCAGTATCCAGACTCCCGATGGAGATGTGGCCATTGTGGGACACGAATGTGGCCGTTCTCGCGTTCGCCGACGGAGAGCCGTACTTCCAATCGAGTGCTTACGCACATCTCGTGGGTGCGTCCGGTCGACAGGATTTTGTCGACGTCCCCGAGATCGGAAGCTCGGTTCCGGCCGTCGATCTGGAGACCCCACCTCGGTGGGGATCGAGTGGGCGTTGGTCGGTTCTTTGCTTGACCGACCTCCTCGAACCTCTTGAATACAGCATTCCCGGCGACGATCTCCTCCTTCATCCCGACGGCGTTGTCGACTCGATGCAGTGCATTAAGGCGGGCGCCCAGGCGGCCTGGGGCATCCGGGCGCGCGGCGTCCACCTGTTCGACGCGGGCGGCACGGTCGTGTTGCCCGAACTGTCACGTTCACTCGGATATGCGATCGACGATGCGTCATGGATCCCCGATCATTGGCGAAAGCCGCTCCGCTTCGGCCCGGTGGAGGGCGGCGTCGATCGGGTCGTGACCGGAGATGGGGTCGATGTCGAGTTGTCGTGGCAGCGACTCCGTCTGACCGGACAGAACGTGTATTGGGTGCGACTCGAACTCGACTGAAGTTCTGATTCGTCAAACCTATAATAATACATCAAGGTGCCGACAGGGTTTCCATGAACAACATGCATCGAACCCTCATCACCATCGTCGCGGTCGCGCTCATCACGGTTTCGTGTGGCAGTGATTCTGCTGACCAAACACAAGGCGGCGGCGTCGAAGTGGTCGCCGACGCCTTCTTCACCGCTGACGAGCTGGCAGAGATCGCGACGGCGAAGGAGACCTTCGCCGACTTCGCGGACGAGAGCCCCTACAGCCTGATCATGGTGATGGAGGTGGCCGACGTTGCCTGCGAGACACCGGACGTCGACCTCTCGGTCCCTGCCGGGATGATGGAGAGCTTCCTGGACGAAGACCAGATCCGCACAGAGTTCAGCGCCGAGCTCGAGTCCGCTCCAATCCCGGGGGTCACCGACGAACAGGCCGCCCAGGTCACAGACCACGTCGTCTCGGGGGTCACGAAGCTCAAGTCCGTGGGTGTGCAGAAGGTGATGGAGACCGCGGTGTCGAGTGGGTGGTGCGAGGCCTGAACCGAGGCTCAAACCCATTGGCGGCTAGTGGAATCGCGGGACCGGCGGCGGGAGCTCTGGCAGCGCTCGTCGCTGGGCCGTCGACACCGATCCCAACGCAAGCGCGAGCACGACGACGCCGATACTCGCGAGTGCGTACCCGAGGCCCGACCAGGTGTTGGCGCGGATCGACTCGACCACTCCGGTCGTGTCTCGCAGTGCGCCAGCGACCGCGAGGAACGACCCCACGCCGAGAAGCAGCGGCCAGGTCGCGATCCAGGCGTTGATCCCGCGGTCCTTTGACCTGCTCGCGCTCATCCAGTTGCTCTGCATCGCAACCGGCGGCACGAGCAGGTTCACCAGCGGAACGAACCAGCTGAGCGATGCTCTCGAGCCGAACCAGGTCGCCTTGCCGCCGATCTGGCGGGCGGCGGCGTCGGAGACCGCACTCCAGCGGACGAGCGACAGGATCGCGATGATCAGTGCGATCAGCATGATCGGCTGAACTCCCCAGGCGAGGATCCGGTCGACGTTCTGCGCGCTACTGAGGTCGTTGCTCTCGAGCGCGTTGTCGAGTCGGGAGTTGAGCGCAAACAGGAGCACGACGGTGAGGAGTCCGAGCGTGCCGAGTCCGATGAGCGTCGTCTGCGCAAGCGCGAGGGCATCGTCGAGTTCGGTGGCGATACGACTCGATTGAGCCGTCCGCAATTGACGGCCGGGGTCGAAGTCGAGAGTCGGGGTGCCGCTCATGTTCGCGCCGCATGCGACGCAGAACTTCCAGCTGGCGCTGCCCTGTGTGTCGCAGGAGGGACAGGTTCGGGTTTCTTCGAGCTCGTTCATTCGTCCTCCAGCCAAACATGGGAAAGCAGGTGTGCGCCACCTATACCCACACCCAACGGCATGGCCGCATCGCCCGAGGGCAGTTCTGCGCCCTCCAGGTGGACGCCGGGATGATGTACGACGGTCCACACTGGCCACGAGAGCCAGATGTTGTAGACCTGCTCGGCGAAGCGTCGATTGAGCGCTTCGGCCGCGGCCTGGCGAATGGCAGGATCGGGTGATCCGGCGATCGCGACCAGGTTCTGATCGATCACGTCATCGCGGATTCGACTGATGTTGAGCGCCTGCTGGCCCACTGGGGCGGCGGTCTGGCTCGACCACCACTGGCCCTCGAGGCTTGGATCCCACGAGCCGTGGCTGCGCCAGAGGAGCACGTCGAACTGCGCTGTGAGTGCCAGGCCGATCAACTCGGATTGCGGATGTACCGACAGCGTGACGTCGACGCCGATCCTGCCCCACATCTGGGCGAGAAGATCGGCGGAGATGAGATTCACGGGCCGGTCCGAGATCGACACGACGAGTTCGATCGGCCCGTTGGCGTCCTCGTAGGCGGCGATGGCGGAAGCAGCCTCCTCTGGAGCGAAGGCCGGAAAGCCGGAGTCTTCGAGATGGCCGATCGATCCCGGCGGGAACGGCCCGTTGGCGACGTCGAAGAAATTGGCCGATCGCGCGGCCTTCCACAGGTCCCGGTCGACACCCTGCGCCAGTGCTCGACGAACGTCGAGGTCGGTGAGTGGCGACGTGGGGTCGGCCTGGTTCAGCATGAGATAGCTGGTCTCGCCGTTGTTCGCGGCCTCGGCCATACCAACGGTGCCGAGCAGATCTCGACTGCGCAGGATCTCGTCGGCGCTGTCGGTGTGTCCGAGACCGATGTTCCCGTCCACGACGTTGCTCACCCGCTCCCGTCCGCTGGGCCGCATCTCGAACCTGATCGCCGGAACGGTGGCGTGACCCTCGCGCCAGTAGTCGGCGTTCTGGGTCGCCTCGAAAAACTGGCCCGGCTCGTAGCCGGCGTACACGAACGGACCGGTTCCGACGGGCTCGGTGTTCGACGCCTCGCCCGCGGAGACCGCGGCGAGCCACGTGGGCGATGCCATGTAGCCGAGCACCGTGGTGAACCGCGCCGGGAAGTGTGGTCGGGGGCCCGCGAGGGTGACAACAACCGTGTCGGAGTCGGTGACGGTGAGGTCGAGGACGTCGATCATGAACGCACCGGTCGTGGGCGACGTGCGATGGAGTTCGAGGTTGGCAACGACAGCAGCCGCATCAAAAGGGGTGCCGTCATGGAACGTCACTCCGTCTCGCGTCACGAGCGTCCACTCGGAAGCGTCGGCGTTCGGCGTGAACGACGACAGCAGATTCGGTTGGAGCTCGCCGGTGTCATCGGGGTAGGCGAGGAGGTCATAGACCGAGCGCAGCACGAGGTGTCCGCTGATGGCAGCCGCCGACGTGTGAGGCATCCATCCGCCGAGGGTGTCGGCTTCGATCTGGTAGACGAGCGTGCCCTCGGTGAGCGGCGACGTGCGGATCGTGGTGGCCGAGACGGACTCCACGGCGGATTCGGGGCCAGAGGCGGCGCGAGCTGTGGCGTTCTCCGGCTCGACGGCATCCGCGCCGGGCGCGGCGTCGGGCTCCGGGGCGGCACGGATTTCTCCATCGCCGATCGCGCCTGCGCACGCAGAGCAGATAAGCGCGAGGATGATGACCACAGATAGTGCCCATCGGCGACGTTTCACGTGATCACCACCCGAGCCTTTCCAACCGGACTTGCGTGTAACCCAATTGTCATGTTGCACTGAATATCGTCACGAGGAAAGTCGAGGAGCAAAACCGGTGCCAATTCTGGGAAAAAATTCAATTCCCGTGGCCTTGCTCTCGCTCGCGGCCGCCCTCGTGGGCTTCGGTGCGCTCCTGCTCGTCCAATACCCGCCAGATTACGAACGTGTGACACCAGACGTCGAGGTTCTGGGCGAGGCCGAAACGTCCGAAGCCACCGCGGCGCCCACAACTTCACCAACAACCGCCGCTTCTGCCACATCGGCCACGCCCACCACCGACGCCGATGCGTCGGTCACGACCGCACCGGGCACGACCACCGCCGAGGCGACGACGACCGAAGCACTGGCCGAGACCGTCGACTCCACCGAGGTCTCGATCGGACCATCGACGTACCGAATCGAGAGCGGCGACACGCTGAGCGCGCTCGCCACGCGGTTCGGCACGAGCGTGCAGGCGCTCGTCGATCTCAACGCGATCGCCAACCCGGATCTGATCTTTGCCGGGCAGGTCCTCCGACTCAACGACGGCACCAGCGAGCAGACCGTCGCCTTCGGCATCGAAGGCTTCGACACCACGCCCTTCGCATCGACCGCCGCCGCCGTCGACCTCGAACCCGAGCTGCTTCAGGCCGTCGCCTGGGTGGCGAGCGGTTGGGATGCTGCGGCCGCCATCGACGGGGTGGGAATTGGGCAACTCGATCCCGCGGTTCACGACTTCGTGGAACGCGAACTGGTCGGCCGTGAGCTCGACACCGCCGACACCGACGACGGCGTCGAAGCGATGGGCAACTACCTCGCATGGCTCTTCGCGCAGGCCGGAGGCGAGACGTCGTCGGCACTCGCCGCCTATTACGAGGACCTGCTCACCGCTCGCAACATCGGTTGGAGCCAGGAGACGCTCGACTTCGTCGACCAGGTTCGCACGGCTCGTCGCCAGTTCGTGCTGTCAGCGCAGGCGGGCTGATGCGAATCGAGCGGAGTCCGAAACGAGTTCGGGGGATGCTCGACGGAGCCTTCGTGATCGACACCGACGGCCCGTTGCTGGTCTGGGAGAAGCCGTACTACCCCACCTGGTTCTTTCCGAGCGCCGATGTCGACTCCACGATCCCGTCCGAGATGGTTCATACGTCGGCCGAGTCCGAGCTCGACGGCCATGTGAGAGTCGACTGGGATGCCATCGACCATTGGCTGGAGGAGGACGAAGAGGTCTTCGTGCATGTGCGCAGCCCCTACCACCGCATCGACATCCTTCAGTCGTCCCGCCATGTGCGGGTCGAGGTCGATGGTGTCGTGATCGCAGAGTCGTCGGCGCCGCGGCTGCTGTTCGAGACCGGGCTTCCCACTCGCTACTACCTGCCCAAGACCGATGTTCGCCTCGATCTGATGAGGCCGAGCGATACCCAGACCTCCTGTCCCTACAAGGGGAACGCCAACTACTTCGACGTCGACGTGAACGGCTCGGTCCAGAAGGATCTCGTGTGGTACTACGACACACCGGTGCGCGAGTCGGTTCCGATCGCGGGATACCTGTGCTTCTACAACGAGTTCGCCGACATCATCGTCGATGGCGTTCCCGTTGGCCGTCCCGACGACTCTCCATTCTCTGCCGACCGCTTCGCCTGATTCACAAGTGACGTGGATGAGCGCATGATGGATGCATGACGACGCTTCGCCCCACCCAAAAGGAAGTCATCGACGCCACCCTCGATCATGAAGCGGTGATGATGCCGCAGACGGTGCCCATCAACATGTACGAGGCTTCCGAGGCGCTCGTGATCGTGGCTCCACTCCCGGCGGTCACCGCAGAGGATGTCACGGTCGAGCTGAGACCGGACACCGTTCGGTTCTGGGCACACCTACGCAGCGCGGGACCCCGCGACCACATCATCCAGGAGTGGGACTACGGCGGGTATGAACGAATTGTCGATCTGCCCGACGGCTTCGGCGGTGGTGTCGAAGCATCGCTCGCAAACGGTCAGCTGGTCGTCCGCGTCCTGCGGGGGCTCTCCACCGACACGATCGAGATCAAGCCTCACAGCCACTGACCCTGCCCCGACGGGCTAGAAGTTTCCCCACACTTCGTTGGGTTCGTTGTTGTGGGCGAACACCGCGCCGAGGTCGCCGTCGCCGTCGAGGTCGGCGAGTTTCACATCCTCGGTGTCGCCAG
Source organism: Acidimicrobiales bacterium (assembly GCA_051011575.1). Lineage (GTDB taxonomy): Bacteria > Actinomycetota > Acidimicrobiia > Acidimicrobiales > SHLQ01 > SHLQ01. The sequence continues at coordinate 14,009 of JBPCTR010000189.1, forward strand.
CGCTCATCCGTTGAGTCGAATCCGTGAAGCCCCCGACGCCGTCATTCAGCCAGAGGGTGTCGAACGTGCTGTGGTCTGTGGCCAGGATGTCGAGGTCCCCATCACCATCGACATCTCCGAGCGCGGCCGCCCGAGTATGACCGAGGCCGAATGTCTCGCCGCTGTCGGTGAAGGTTCCGAGCCCGTCGTTCAGCCAGATGGCGTCCGGGTCGTTGTCGTTGGCGACGACGATGTCGAGGTCGCCGTCACCGTCCACGTCTCCTACATCGAGTCCGACGCTCTTCCTGCTCCCGAGTGTCTGCGTCGAGTTGGCATAGCTTCCGGAGCCGTCGTTCCACCAGATCGTGTTCGGTTCATTGTGGTTGGCGATGATGAGGTCGAGGTCGAGGTCGCCGTCGAGGTCCGCGAACATGCCATCGCGGCCGTCCGCGTTGCCGAGTGGTTGACCGCTTACCACGAAGACGCCGGTGCCGTCGTTGAACCGGATCGCGTCCGGCTGGTTCTCGTTGACGATGAGGAGGTCGAGGTCGCCGTCACCATCGACATCGCCGAGCGCGACCTCGCGGCTGTTTCGTGTTCCCATCGACTGGCCGGAGTCCGAGAAGAAGCCTGTTCCGTCATTGAGCCATACGGTGTTTCCGGTCCCATCGTTCGCGAACACCGCGTCGAGATCGCCATCGCCATCCACATCGCCGACGGCCACTCCCTTGCTTGGAGCACTGCCACCCATGCTCTGGGCGATCGTGAGGTTTCCTGCACCGTCATTCAGCCAGACCGTGTTCGGCTCGGTGTTGTTCGCGAACACGGCGTCGAGATCGCCATCGCCATCCAGATCACCAAGATCGACCCCGTTCGACCTGCCCGACCCGAGGTTCTGTCCCGAGTCGATGAAGAACCCGAGCGAAGGGGTGGTCGGCGTCGGGTCGCACGCATCTCCGATGCCGTCGCCATCGGTGTCGAGCTGTGCCAGGTTGAACACGCCGGGACAGTTGTCGACCAACGGCGGCACGCCGTCGAAGTCTTCCGGATGGACGACGATCGTGAACTGGACGGTGGGACTCGTGTCGATACCGCCGTCGGCCGTTCCCCCATCGTCGCGCAGAAGTACGTCGACGGTCGCCGATCCCGAGAGTCCGATGGCCGGGGTGAAGGTGAGCGTCCCGACCGGCGAGAGCGCCGGCTGTGTGGTGAAGAGCGTGTTGTCGTCGTTGGTGACATCGAAGGACAACACCTGGCCCACTTCGTCGGGCGGGCCCGCCGAGATCGCCGTGGCCCAGCCGACGACTGTGGTGAGACCGGCGCCGGACGATATATCGACGTCGCCGCCCGCAACGAACGACGGCGCGTCGTTCACTGCGGTGATGGTGATCGTCACCGTCGCAGTATTCGAGACGAGCGCACCCGGGTCCGTCACCGTGTAAGTGAAGCTGTCGGTGCCGTTGAAGTCGGGGTCGGGGTCGTAGTCGAAGGTGCCATCGCCGTTGTTCACTAGGGTTCCGTCGGTTGTCGGGGCCACGATCGCGGTCGTGGTCGGATCGATCGGATCGTCGATGTCGGTGTCGTTGAGCGTGACATCGGCCGTGGTGAAGATCGCGCCTTCGAGCGTTGTGAATCCCAGGCCCCCGTCGTCGGTGGCAGTCGGGGGATCGTTATCGGCACTCACGGTCAGAGTCACCGTGGCGGCGTTCGACAGCAGGAGGCCGGAGTCGTTCACCTGATAGGTGAAGGTGTCGGTCCCGTTGAAGTCGGGATCGGGGTCGTAGTCGAACGTGCCGTCGCCGTTGTTCACGAGGGTGCCGTTGGCCGGCAGCGTCACGATCGCTGCGGTGGTTGGGTCGATAGCGCCGTCTTCGGGGTCGCTGTCGTTTGCCGTCACATCCCCGGTCGTGAAGAGCGTGTCCTCCGCGGTCGTGAACCCAACGCCGGCATCGTCGACTGCCGTTGGCGCGGCGTTCACAGCGGTCACGTCGAGCGTGACGGTGGCCGTGTTCGAGACGAGCGCTCCGGGGTCGGTGATCGTGTATGTGAACCTGTCGGTCCCCGACCAGCCCGGGGCCGGGTCGAAGTCGAAGGTGCCATCACCGTTGTTGACGAGCGTCCCAGTGGCCGGTGGTGTGACCACAAGGGTCGATGCCGGATCGATCGGGTGGTCGACGTCGCTGTCGTTCACTGTCACGTCGGCGGTGGTGATGAGGGTGTCCTGCAGCGTTGTGTAGCCGACGCCACCGTCGTCAACGGCCACGGGCGCATCGTTGTCGGCGGTCACGGTCAGCGAGACGTTCGCCACGTTCGACACCAGAGCGCCCGGATCGGTGATCGTGTAGCTGAACGAGTCGGCGCCGTTGAAGTTGGGGTCAGGGTCGTAGTCGAAGGTGCCGTCGCCGTTGTTCAAAAGGCTGCCGTTTGCCGGCGGCGTCACGATTGCCGCACTGCTCGCCACGATTGGATCGTCGACGTCGCTGTCGTTCGCCGTGACGTTGCCTGTTGTAAGGAGCGTGTCTTCCAGGGTGGTGAACCCGACACCGGTGTCGTCGGCTGCGACCGGCGCATCGTTGTCCGACGTGAGCGTCAGCAGTGCCGTGAGAGGTGCGCTCGTGTCGATACCGCCGCTGCCCGTGCCTCCGTTGTCGACGAGCGTGACGGTCAGGGTCGACGCTCCATCGGCATTGGGAGCGGGTGTGAACGTGAGCTCGCCAGATGTCGAGAGTGCCGGCGGCGCCGAGAACAGTGCCGGATTCGAGGCGACAACGCTGAACGCCGTGCTCTGCCAAGCCTCATCGGCGGGGCCGGAGCTGATTGCGGTCGCCCACGAAGGAATCGTTTGTGCTGGCGAGTCCTCCGGAAGGACCACATCTGCACCAGGGATGAACACGGGGGCATCGTTCACGGGTTCGACGATGATGTCGGTCGATGTCGACGCACTCGTGTCGGAACCGCCGTTGTCGGTCCCACCGTCGTCGGTGAGCGTCACGGTGAGCGTCGCGGTTCCGTTGGCATCGGGTGCGGTGGTGAATGTCAGATCTCCGACTGGAGAAATTGCCGGCTGCACGCTGAACAGCGACGGCTGCGAGGCGACGACCGTGTAGCTCAGCGACTGTGCGGCCTCATCGAGCGGACCCGTAGTGATCGCCGAGGCCCAGGCAATCAGGGATCGTGGGCCCGAGTCCTCGAGGATCGAAAGGTTGGGGCCGGCGATGTAGCTCGGAGCATCGTTGACCGCTGTGACGGCGATGGTCGCGGTGGTGGTGCTCGTGTCGATCCCACCGTTGATGACACCGCCGGAGTCGGTCACGTCGATCGTCAGCGTCGTCGACCCGTTGGCGTTCGGGGC
>JBPCTR010000190.1:0-12643 GCA_051011575.1 Acidimicrobiales bacterium
GGACCGAGGTGTTCTCGTTCGAGACCGTGAGCAGGCGGTCGTTGGGAATGACGATCTGGGTGTCGACGTTCTCCTTGAGCCGCTGGATGCCCTGCTCGGCCTGCACCGCTCGACGTCGCCCTTCGAACCCGAACGGGCGCGTCACGACCCCGATTGTCAGCGCGTCCACACCCCGGGCGATCTCGGCGATTACGGGCGCGGCGCCGGTACCGGTGCCACCTCCCTTACCTGCGGTGATGAACACCATGTCGGAGCCTTCGATCGCAGCCTCGATCTCGTCGCGGTGGTCTTCGGCCGCCTGGCGGCCGACCTCGGGGTCGCTGCCGGCGCCGAGACCTCGGGTGAGCTCGCGGCCGATGTCGAGTTTGACGTCGGCGTCACTCATGAGCAGCGCCTGTGCGTCGGTGTTGACCGCGACGAACTCAACGCCCTTCAAGCCGGCATCGATCATGCGGTTGACAGCATTAACGCCGCCACCGCCGACTCCGACCACCTTGATGACCGCAAGGTAGTTCTGGGGTGTTCCATTCATGGGGCTCGTTCCTCCGGTCCCGATCATCGCGCACGACTCACAAGTGAAGCGCGCATACCCGCTATCGACCACCTGCAGCCATTCGTGGATGAAAACAGGTGGTCGAAGCGAGATGCATGCGCCACACGGCCCCTACTCGCATGGAGTGGCGCGCTGAACGCGTCACGTGAGAAATGAAACCGCATTCCCACGCGAGAAGCAAAACGAGTCACGGTTGCCGAATCGCGCCGCTTCATTCGCCGGCTCGGGCAAGACAATCGCGATTGCGATGCACGACCGGACTGTCGGCGATGGTGAGGTCGATGGCGGAGATACAGCTGAGTGTCACACCGCCGTCGAGGATCGACGCCAGGGAGACAAATCGAGTGCGATGGTCGAGGTCGTCGCCGAAGACCGCCTTTGCACTCCCGACGAGTTCGGCGGACACGACGCCCCTGCTGTCGACCGTCCAGGTCTCGATCCAGGGCGCCAGCTGGGCTGGTAGATCGAGGGCGGCGTCGACGACGGCACCGGATCCGAGCAGCGAAGTGCCCTCGACCGCCTCGTCGACGACGGCTTTGGGTGCGGCGACAAGCGGAAGCGAGGCCGGTGGTGTGAGGCGGCGCTCGAGGACCGTGCCGTCGGCGCTTACGACGATCCATCTCGACGCGTCGGGGCGCCCGATCGCCACGGCAGGCGCGTGCTCGCGCACGGTGACACGAAGTGTCGACGGCCAACGGCGGCTGATGTCGACCTGTTCAACCCACGGAAGCGCCGCGACCGCCTTCTCGGCCGACCCGATGTCGACACTCACCAACGCTTGTTCCGCATCGAGCGCGAGGACCTCGTGGATCATGCCCGGAGCGGTTCGGGCCGCGCCCGAGATCTGCACGTCTCGAACCTCGAAGAAAGAGGCCCGAAAAACGGTTAGCACACAGCCGGCGACGGCAACTGCACACAGTGCCAGCCACCAGATGGGCGACACGTCGCGCAGCCGCTCTGCGATCGGGCGGGAGGGTCGTCGGTCTCGACGTGGGCTCGGCGGCGCCTGTCGGGCGTTCGCCGGCGCCGTTCGAGGCCGGGGGCCCGGTCGAGGGGTGGGCCCGGGACGGCGAACGGGTGTGCGGCGTTTCGTGGGGGGATGGGTACGAAGGTCGGAGGGCATCAGGATCGTCGCCTATTCTCCCTCATCCGGTCGCGCGGATGGTTGAACCATCTCCACGATCTCGGGATCGAATCCGACGAGGCGGGTCTCGGCAACGAGCCGGACCTCGTGTTCCCGATTCACTCGGTCGACCAGCTCGATCATCAGCCTCACGATGTCATCGGCCGATCCATCAACATCGGCTTGGATGAAATTCGCGTGCTTGTCCGACACGTGAGCGGTGCCGATGCGGAGGCCCTTGGCTCCGCTGGCGTCGATCAGCCGGCCGGCCGAGTCGTCCGGCGGATTGGTGAAGACCGATCCTGCGTTCGCGCCGCCGGGCTGGTTCTCGCGTCGCCAGCCCACGACCTCACGAAGGGTTGCGGCGCCGTCGACCTCGGGGTCGGCTTCGCTGAGCTCGAGCCTGGCCGATGCGACGATGTCGGTGTCGACGAGGTTGGAGGTGCGATACCCGAGGTCGAGGGAGCCTGCAGGGCGTAGGAACATACCGCCGAGGCGCAGGTCGGCAATGTCGGCCGAGACAAGGCTCTCCGACATGTCGGAGCCGTGACCACCCGCATTCATTCTCACGGCACCGCCGATCGAGCCGGGTACACCCACCGCCCACTCGAACCCGGTGAGCCCTGCGACCACCGTGGCCCGAGCAACGACGGGCAGCGATGCAGCAGCTCCGGCGTGGACGGTCGTGCCGTCGATGTCGATCTCGGCGCAACCGTCGGTGAGCTGGATGGCCACGCCGTCGAATCCGCTGTCGGCGACGAGCAGGTTCGAGCCCCGGCCAACCGTGATCGTGCGCACGTCGACCGTGCTGAGGACAGCTGCCACGGCCGCCAGCGCGTCGGTCGAACCGATTGCGGCGAGGACGGCCAGCGGACCGCCGACCCGGTATGTGCAGAGTGGTCCTGCAGGTACGTCGCGGTGCACCGTGACGTCGTCGAGCAGCACGAGGGCGTTCGCGATCTCGTCGAGCTGCGCCAACCGGCCTTCGGGGTCAGCCATCCGCGCCTCCGAGCAACGCGAGGATCTCGTCGGGGAGTTCGACCGAGTCTCCGGCGCCAAGGGTGAGGCAGAGGTCACCCGGGCGCAGAATGGACGCCACCTCGGTCGCAAGAGTCGAACGATCCGGCAGATACACGATTGGGGGCGGCTCGCTGCTCGACCTCGCTGCCTCGACGATCAGCTCGCCCGACACACCTTCTCGAGGTGGCTCTCCCGACGCATACACGTCGGTGACCACAAGCAGGTCCGCCCGGTCGAACGAACCGGCGAAGTCTCGCCACAGCGCCGCCGTACGGCTGTAGCGATGAGGTTGGAAAATCGCCACAACGCGGTCGTGCCCGGTGTCGGCCGCGGCGTCGAGGGCGGCGGCGACCTCGGTGGGAAGGTGGGCGTAGTCGTCGATGAACGTGACGCCGCGAGCATTCCCGCGTGGCTGGAAACGGCGGCCCACGCCGCGAAATGTTGCAAGGCCGGACACGACTGCGGAGAACGGCAAACCCATTTCGATGGCGGCAGCAGCAGCTCCCGCAGCGTTCCGGGCGTTGTGCACGCCGGGCATCGGAACACGTACCTCCCCGAGGTCGAGGCCGGCTCGATGAAGGCGGAAGCTGGTGTGGAAACCCCCTCGGCTCAGGTCGACGATGCGATAGGTGGAGTCGGCATGCAGCCCGTAGGTCACGACGCCCGACGACCTCGCGAGCGTGGCCGCGCCGTTGTCGTCGAGGCAGACGACGCCAACGTCGGCGGCCTCAATGAATTCATGAAACGCGGCGCGGAGCTGCGGCTCACCTCCGTAGTGCTCGAGATGGTCGGGTTCGACGTTGGTCACGAGCCCGAGGGTGTGCCCGAGTTCGAGGAATGTTCCGTCGCTCTCGTCGGCCTCGACGATGAACCATTTCCCTGGATTCCAGGTGGCGCCGGTTCCGAGTTCGGTGATATCGCCCCCGATGATGAACGACGGGTCGGACTCTGCGGCCAGCGAGATCACGGCGAGCATCGAGGACGTGGTGGTCTTGCCATGGGTGCCGGCGATCGCAGCGGTTCGACGCAGCCGGCAGATCGCGCCGAGCACGTCGGCTCGCCGGTGGACCACTCCCCCGCTCTCGACCACCGCACGCACCTCCACGTTGCGATCCGGAATCGCGGTTGAGCGCACGACCAGATCGGCCTCTGCAACGTTTGCCCCATCGTGACCCAGCCGAGCGTCGACGCCCTCGGCCACCAACCGCTCGAACGCCGCGGATGCCGTGAGATCGCTTCCCGACACCTGGTGACCCATGCGATGGAGCACGTGGGCTATCGCTCCCATCCCGGCTCCGCCGACGCCGATGATGTGGATCCGACGGGACGAGCTGAGATCGATTGGCTGCGTCACGATCTCGGCTCCGCTGCGTGCCGTTCAACGAGGTCGACGACGGCCGATGCCGCATCTGGGCGGGCGATACTGCGCGCGCGATCGCCCATTTCGGCGAGTGTCTCCGGGGAGTCGAGCAGTTCGGTCAGCGATCGCACGAACAACTCGGCCGTGAACTGCGAATCGGGCACGAGCCGCGCACCGCCTACCTGCTCGAGGGCGCGGGCGTTCGCTGTCTGATGATCTCCAGGCGCTCCCGGCAGCGGAACCAGGAGCGCCGGAGTTCCGGTGACCGCCAGTTCGGCGCAGCTCGTTGCTCCGGCGCGACATACGACGAGATCTGCTGCGGCGAACACCTGTGCCATGTGGTGTTCGTATTCGATGGGTTGGTAGATCAGCTCGCCGAGATCGGCGGGCACCAAGGCGAGAACCTCGGCGTGATCACGGCTGCCGATGATGTGTCGGATGGTCAGGTCGGTCGCGCTCGAGAAGTTGGGGAGGGCCGCCACGACGGCATCGTTGATGCGTCGGGCTCCGAGCGAGCCCCCGAAGACGACGACGAGGGTCTGTTCTGCATCGATCCCGAGTTGGGCTCGAGCGGAAGCGCGTTGGTCCGCGCTGCGCTCGGCGACCTCGAGGATCTCGGGCCGTACCGGATTTCCGGTCCAGACCTCGCGGGGAAGCCCGGTGCGTTCGTACGAGACTGCCGACGACTTCGCGAATCTCGCGATCAAACGGTTTGCGAGTCCGGGAACCGCGTTCTGCTCTGCGACGACGATCGGGACGCGAAACAGCACTGCCCACGCCCCTGCCGGCACGCTCGCATACCCGCCGAGGGCCACGACCACGTTGGGGCGGCGGGTTCGAACGATTCGAAACGCTTGGACGAAGGCCCGCACGAGCCCGACCGTGGCGCTCACATTGTCGAGCGTCAGCCGTCGCTGGATGCCGCGGCCGGGCAGCACGGTGAGATCGAAGCCGGCATCGGGCACGAGACCGCGCTCGACGCCACGCTCGGAACCAACGAAGTGAATGGTGTTCGCATCGTGCCCGCGACGCACGAGTTCCTGTCCGATCGCGATTCCGGGCAGGACATGGCCCGCCGTGCCTCCACCCACGATCAGGGCATGGGTGGGCGCGCCGGTGGGCATCAGCCGGTCACTTCGACGTTCGCGCCACGTTGATCACCACGCCGACGGCGGCCAGCGTGGTGACGAGGGACGTTCCTCCGGCCGACATGAACGGCAGAGGCACTCCGGTGATGGGCATCACGCCCAGCACGGCGCCGACGTTGATGAAGGCCTGGATGAGCACCCACGTGGCGATTCCGACCACGAGGAGGGATCCGAACCGGTCGGCGCGGCGGGCGATCAGGAGCGCGGCCAGGCCGAAGGTGACGAACGCGAGGACGACGACCGAGGCGCCGACCAGTCCGAACTCCTCCGCCGTGACCGCAAAGACGAAATCGTTGTGGGCCTCGGGCAGATAGCCGTACTTGCCGCGGCTCGCGCCGATCCCCACGCCGGTCACACCGCCGTTGGCCACGCTCACGAGCGACTGGATCGTCTGCCATCCGCCATCGAGAGGGTCCGCCCAGGGATCCATGAACGACAGCAGACGGGCCCGCCGGTAGTCGGCGTAGTACGCGAGCATGCTGGCGCCGATCACGCTCACGGAGCCGATGATGGCGAGAACCCAGAGCCGAACGCCTGCCGCGTAGAGAATCGAGAGCCCGATCGCGAACACGATGATGGCGGTGCCGAGGTTGGGCTGGGCGAGGATGAGGGCGCCATAGACGACCAGGACGACCAGGATCGGCACCACCCGCTGATTCTCTTCCTTCCGATCGGTTCGGGCGAGCACGTGAGCCGCGTACAGGACAAGGGTGAGCTTCGCGAGTTCGGACGGCTGGAACTGGATGGCTCCGAGGCGAAGCCATCGTTGTGCGCCATTCACGTTTACGCCGAGCGGCGTGAGCACGGCGAGGAGGAGCCCGAGCGTCGCGAGTAGCGCCGGAAGGGTGAGACGCCGGAGCCACCGGTGATCGAGGAACGATGTGGTGAGAAGCGCGACGGCGCCGAGGCCGAGCCACATGAGCTGACTCCGGAACTCACCCCACGGTGATCCGGTTCGAGTGATCGAGCTCACCGATGATGCCGACAGCACCATCGTGAGACCGAGCAGCGAGAGGAAGGCGGTGATGAACAACAGCAACATCGCCGTGCTCGCCGACAGCTTGGCCCAGCGTTGGGTGGCGACACGCTCGGAACGAGCGGTCTTCGCCCCCGAGGACGAGACCGAACGGCGGCGTGGCCGAAATCCAGGTGTGGTTGCCGAGCGAGCGCGAGCCGATGTGACACTGCGCGTCGAAGTCATCTCGTTGCCTCCTCGGTGAGCGCCGCCACCGCCCGCATGAAATCGTCGCCACGGGCGCCGTAGTTCCGATGCGAATCGTAGGACGCGCAGCCGGGCGAGAGGAGGACCACATCTCCAGACTCGGCGAGAGCGCTCGCTCGGCGAACGGCGTCGTCGAGATCGACGGCTCGCACCAGGGGACGCCGGCCCGCAAATGCCGCTTCCACCTCGGCAGCCGCTTCACCGATCGCGACCACAGCACGCACCCGGTCGATCGGCTCTGCGATCGGCGTGAGATCGAGCCCCTTGTTCCGGCCACCGGCGATGAGTACCACGGAGTCGAACGACTCGATCGCCGTCACCACCGCGTGGGGAACCGTGGCCTTGGAGTCGTTGTAGAACGCGACCTCATCGATCGTCGCGACGTACTGAATGCGATGGGGTGGCATCTCGTGGTTGGCGATCGCCGACCGAATGCCTTCGACCGAGGCACCCATCTCCAGCGCGATCGCCGCGGCGAATAGCGTGTTCGTGACGTCGTGGTCGAAGGCCCGTGGGAGATCGGTCACGCTCGCCACATCCACACCATCGACGACGAGCCGACCTTCGGCGACGGTTGCGCCCGCATCGGGTGCGGTTCCGACCGTCAGGACGCGACCGGTCTCTGGGAGATTCCGCATCACGACCGGGTCCGCGGCGTACGCAATTGCGAGTCCGTCCGGTGCGAGATCGGCCCAGACCCGGGCCTTCGATCGTTCGTACCGGTCGAGATCGATGTGCACGTCGAGGTGATCTGGTCCCCAGTTGAGCCATGCGGCGACGTGCGGTGAGAACGACGAGGTGTGGGCCAGGCGGAAAGACGAAGCTTCGACGACAAAAACGTCGATGTCGGGGTCGTCGATCGATGCGATGAGCGGAACCTCGGTGTTTCCGACCGCGACCGCGTTGACCCCGGACGCCCGGAGCATCGCGACAGTGAGAAGGGTCACGGTGGTCTTGCCGTCGGTCCCGGTGATGGCGGCGACCGGACGATCGTCCCACCAGCGGGCCAGGTCGAACTCGGACAGAATCGGTAGGGACAGCCGATCGGCCAGCTCGAACGCGATGTGACGTTCAGGAACACCCGGGCTCGGAAAGAAGGCGACCGCAGTGGTGAGGATCTCTTCCACCATCGCCGGATCGGGTTTCGGCGCGTAATCGATGGCGGTCGATTCGGCGAACGCGTCGATCTCCTCGCTGGGCCGATCCTCGAGCGCGACCACATGCATTCCCCGGGCGACGAGCGCCGTGGCGATCGCTCTTCCATAAAGACCGAGGCCGAGCACGACGACGGTGTCGCCGGCGTGCAGCTCGTCGGTCACGTGATCCCCTGCCGGATCGAGTCCCAGTAGAAAAGCCCCACACCCACGCCGGTCGTGAGACCTGAAAGCAGCCAGAACCGGATGATCACACGGGTCTCGGGCCATCCCACCAGTTCGAAGTGGTGGTGAATCGGCGCCATCCGGAACAGCCGCCGACCGTCCTGGGTCCGGAACACGAACACCTGGAGGATCACCGACACTGTCTCGGTGACGAACAGGAGTCCCATGATCGGAAGAAGGAGTTGGGTGTTGGTGGTCAGCGCGAGCGCGGCGAGTCCGGCACCGATCGCGAGCGACCCGGTGTCGCCCATGAAGATCTGGGCGGGCGCTGCGTTCCACCAGAGGAACCCGACACAGCCGCCGAGCATCGACACAGCGATCACTGCGAGGTCGAGCGCATGGGCGATGTCGTAAGTGTCGGGGTGACGGAACGCCCAGAACGCGATGAACGTGTAGCCGGTGAAGTTCAGGATGGCGGCTCCGGACGCGAGTCCGTCGAGTCCATCGGTGAGGTTGACCGCGTTCGCCGAGGCGAGCAGCAGCAGGATGGCCCAGATCGACCAGCCGAACCGACCGAGATCGATGGGGGTCGAGTCCCAACGCGTGAACGAGAGGGTGGTGTGCGTCGACGTGAGCGTCATGGTCAGCACGGCAAAGGCGATGGCGACGGACACGAGACCGATGACCTTGGCCCGCTTGTTCAGGCCCAGGTTTCGCTCTCGCGAAATCTTGATCCAGTCGTCGAGAAAGCCGACCATCCCGGTGGCGAGAATCGTCCCCATGACGATCAGCCCCGTGCGGGTGAACACTGCGGTTGGTCCGATACCGAACAAGTTGGTGATGTCGGCGGCGATGTAGCCGACGAAGGCGCCGACGAGAATCGCCAGTCCGCCCATCGTGGGGGTACCCGCCTTCACCGCGTGTCCCTCGGGTCCGTCCTCGCGGATCGGCTGACCCACCCGGGCGCGGGTCAGGAAGTCGATGAGGAGGCGCGTGCCGAACAGTGAGACGCCAACCGACGTGGCTGCGGCGATGAGGAGGCGGATCATGCGCTGTCGGTCCAGCCGATGTCCGCGAGCGCCGCTCGCGCCTCGACTCGGTCGTCGAAGTCGTGGCGCGTCGTCCCGATGATCTGATAGTCCTCGTGACCTTTGCCGGCGATGAGCACGAGATCGCCCGAGCTGGCGCCGGCGATCGCGGTACGAATTGCAAGGCGCCGATCGGGTTCGCGACGCGTATCGAGGTGGGAGATCCCGGAAATCACCTCGTTGATGATGGCGTCCGGATCTTCGGTTCGCGGATTGTCTGAGGTGACGTAGAGCACATCCGACGAACTGGCCGCCGCGCCCATGAGGGGTCGCTTGCTGGGGTCGCGGTCGCCGGCCGCACCGAACACGGTGATCACCCGTCCGCCGGGAACGAGTTCGGCCGCCGTGGCGATTGCGGCTTCGAGGCTTGCCGGCGTGTGTGAATAGTCGACGACCACCTCGAACGGTTGCCCGCAGTCGATGCGCTCGAAGCGCCCCGGAACCTGTGGCGCCGTGACGAGCGCGTCGGCTATCTCGCCGGGCTCCATACCGAGGGTCGCAGCGGCCTCGGCAGCCAACACGGCGTTGACCACGTTGAACCGGCCGCCGAGCGGAAGGCAGACGTCGCGGCCTCGCCACTCGAACTCCCAGCGTCCGTCGCTGAAGCGGGCTGCGTCGGCAATCACTGCGGTGTCGACGCGATTGGTTGGAATCGCAGAGAGGTCGGCCAGGCGCGCCCCCCACTCACCCGACACGTCGATCACGGCATGCTCGCTGAGGTCGGGGTGGAAGAGCCGAGCTTTCGCGTCGAAGTACTCGTCCATATCGGCGTGGTAGTCGAGGTGGTCCTGGGTGAGGTTCGTGAAAACCGACACGGCGAAGCGCGAGCCGGCGACGCGTTCTTGATCGAGCGCGTGCGAGGACACCTCGGCGGCGACGAGGTCGATTCCGCGATCGAGTCGTTCCCGGAGCGATCGTTGGAACGTCGTGGCGGCGGCGGTCGTCAACGGTCCGGTCAGCGTTCCCATCGACTCGCTCTTCCGGCCACACGCGTGGGCAAGGTGCTCGACCAGGGTGACGATCGTCGTCTTGCCGTTCGTGCCGGTGACGCCCACAAGGTCGAGGTGGTCACTCGGGTTTCCATGGAATTCGGCCGCGAGCACTCCGGCGGCGCGCCTGTTGTCGGGGCTTCTGAGCACCGGGATGGGCGGCGTCGTCGACAGTTCGCGACCGGTGAGAACGAGGAGCGCCCCGGCGCCGGCCTCGGTGGCGGCATCGAGGTGGTCATGTCCATCGACCGACACCCCGACGATGGCACAGAACAGTTCGCCGGACCGAACGGTGCGACTGTCCTGGGTGACCCCCGTGATGACGGCGCCGCCGACATCGCCTTCGAGACGGACGAGACCGGGGTGGCGCCGCTCGACGTTGTCGACGAGCGCGCGAAGTGAACGCTCAGCCATTGAGGGCCCCGACCGTGCGGCTGGCGGGTGGGATCCGGAAGTGCTGGAGTGCGAAGTTCGAGATTTCTCCGAAGAGCGGCGCGGCGAGACGTCCACCGGAGGATTCTCCCGCAGGATCTTCGATCACCACGATCACCGACAGCTCGGGATCGGCGGCGGGCAGGTATCCGGCGAAAGAGGTGCGCAGGTGCACCTCACCGTTCTCGTCCTCGTATCCCCCCGCCGGCTGGGCGATGCGCGCGGTTCCGGTCTTGCCGGCGATCTCGTACCCCTCGATGCTTGCGAGGCGACCGGTGCCGTCGCGGACCACGCCTGCGAGCAGCTCGCTGACGGTGTCTGCGGTGTCTTCGGAGATCACCCGCCGGTTGTCGCGAGGGCTGAGAATGGTGAAGTCACCGTTGTCGCCCATGATTCCGCTCACCAGGTGAGGCTCGACGAGCACACCGCCGTTGGCGAATACGTTGTAGGCGCGGAGCATCTGGAGTGGTGTGGCCGCGAAGCCGTAGCCGATCGCCGCACTCGGAAGGGCCACTCCCGACCAGGTCTCGACCGGGTGGAAGATGCCCGATGATTCGCCGGGGAACTCGAGCACGGTCGGCGCACCGATTCCGAAGTCGCCGAGATACTCGTGCATGCGTTGCTTACCGAGTCGATCCGACAGAAGCGCCATGCCCACGTTGGACGAGGACTCCAGCACCTCGCGGGCACTCAGCACACTCGTCTCGTGGCGGACCGAGTCGGTGAATACGCGGTCGTAGATCTCGATCTCGTCGGTGACTTCGATCTGTGTCTCGGGTGAGATCAGTTCCTCCTCGAGGAGCGCAGCCATCGCGAGTGGCTTGCTGATCGAGCCAGGTTCGATGACGGAGGTGAGCGCGAGGTTGCTCGACGACACACTCACCGATCCATCGTCGGTCTGGATCACGCTCGCCATCGCGAGGATCTCGCCAGTACGGGGTCTGGACACGATGACCGTGCCCGATGCTGAATCGGACTCGGCGACCGTGCGTTCGAGCAGCCTCTCCACTTCGAACTGCACGGTGCGATCGATCGTGAGTACGAGTGAGTCGCCCCGGACCGGTGCAACGACTTCGTATCTGCCGTCGGGGATCGTGACCGCCTTCGCATCGCTGGTCGCAAGCCCACGCTCGACGACAACCGAGCCGTTGACACCCTCGAGTGCTTCGTCGTACTGCCGTTCGAGTCCCGAGACGCCATTGCCATCGATGTCGGTTCGGCCCAGAATTCCACGGGCGACGTCGGAGCCCGACGGCGTTAGCCGGGCGTGCTCCTGCTTGCCGTAGATCCCTGGAAGGTCGAGATCCAGAATCGCGGCCGCGACGCCGTCGTCGACCTGCCGCGCCATCCAGGCGAACTTCGCGTCGGGGTTCGAGAGCCGACGGGTCAGCTGTTCGACGTTGCCGCCGGCGATCGCGACGATCGCCTCCGCAGTGCCCGCCGGGTCGGTGATCAGACGCGGATCGGCCGAGATGCTGGTTCGCGGCACCGACACCGCGAGCTCAACGCCCTGACGATCAACGATCGACCCGCGCTCGGCGAAGATGTCGCTCGAACGGATGCGTTGGTTCTCCCCATGGGCGATGTACCGCTCGGGTTCGAGCACCTGGAGCGAGACGAGACGCCAGATCATGAGCGCGCCGACGCCCACGATCGCAAGCGCAAGAAGTGAGAAGCGCCACCCGGAGGTGCCGTTGCGGGGCGGTGCCCGAAATAGGTCGACGACGGTCGTCACCGCGGTCATGGGTGGCCACGCTCGGATTCGGGCAAAAGGAAATCGGGCAGCGGCCCCGGACCGAATGGATTCCCTTCGGGCGGGAGTCTGACTTCGACGGCGTCGGGATCGATTCCCGGCAGGTAGCGCCGCTGATCGGGGCGCGTCATTCCGATCCGGGTGAGGGCAGCATCCTGGATCCGTTCGGGCGCTTCGAGTTCGATCTCGAGTAGCCGGAGTCGCTGGTTCTCTTCGCGCGCGACCGCGAGTTCGCGATTGACCTCGTCGAGTTCAACGCGGTTCTGGACGATCAGTGCTTGGAGCACGACGATCCCGAACAACGAGCCGAAAACGACAACGAGCGCCACGGCGGCGAACGAAATGTCGGTTCGTCGGGCGGCACCGCGACGGCTGACGGCCCTCATGAGGTCACCCGTTCGCGAACGATTGCGCGCAGTCGGGCACTTCGAGCGCGCGGATTCCTTTCGATTTCAGCGTCGGTTGGGGTGCGCGCTCCGCGCCACGCCCATGCGAATCCGGTTGGTTGGCGCAGACCGGCGGGCGCGTCTCCCTCGATCGCATGGCGGAGACGGTCCTTGGCGATGCGGTCCTCGCCCGAGTGGTACGTGAGCACGAGTCCGATGCCGCCCGGCACGAGCATGGCGATCATCGCGT
>JBPCTR010000191.1:0-13730 GCA_051011575.1 Acidimicrobiales bacterium
TTCTGGTCTCGGTCGCCGCCGCTGTTCTGATGCGTTCGCGAAATTCGACGTCCCGAGAGTCGATCAACGGATCGTCCGCGGTCTCGCTCGGCGACCTGCTCGACGCGAGCAGGCGCATGACGACATCGCTCGATGCGGTCGAGATTTCGTCGATCGCGCTCGGCGAAGCCCGTCGCCTCGTCGGATCCGAGGGTGGTCTGGTGGTTCGTCGCCAGGATGGCGAACTTCATCCGATCCACGGTGAACCCGCATCGCTGTTCGCCCTCGACCAGCTCGACGCGGGCAGCCTTCGGCGGGTCGTGGAGACCGGACGGTCGACATCGGCCGTGTCGAGCGATGAACCGGCGCTGGTCGAAGTGCCCATGGCAATCGCAGCCGTTCCCATCGTGGCCGACGGGACGGTCGCCGGTGCGATCCTGCTCGCACGCGTCGCCACAAGACCCTTTGACCGTGACGACATGGAGGCGCTCGAGATGCTCGCCCCGCTCGTGGGGTCGGCGTTGCATGCCGCCGCAACGCACGGGTCCGCCACCGAGCTCGCCGAGATCGAGCCGATGACTGGGCTCAAGAACCGACGTCGCCTCGATCAGGACCTCGCGGATCTCGGAACGGATGGACAGATGGCGTACGTGATGCTCGACGTCGACCATTTCAAGAACTTCAACGACATCAACGGACACGCTGCTGGCGACGAGGCACTTCGTCGGGTTGCCGGCGCACTCTCCGCGAGTGTCCGGCCAGGCGATGTCGTGTATCGGTACGGCGGCGAGGAATTTTGTGTCCTGCTTCCGGGCGCCACCACCGCAGAAGCCCGCGACGTCGCCGAACGCGCTCGCCTCGCCGTGGAATCGGCCGACATTCCGGGCGCCGAGAACCAGCCCGGCGGAGTGGTGACCGTCTCGATCGGTGTGGCCGACACGGCGACTGCTTCAGCTGATGATCTCGTCGAACGCGCCGATGCGGCGCTCTACGAAGCCAAGCGCGGAGGCCGCAACCGTGTCTGTGTGGACTCCTGAGCCTTCAGGCGGTCAGAGTTCGTACTGCACGGCCGAGCGAGCGGCGATGTTCGGCTTGAGGAGATTGTTGATCATCTCCACGTGCGACGGCTCGACCGCGTACGAGCGATAGTCGTCGATGTTTGCGAAGTCGGCCACGACCGCATAGTCGAAGTTTCCGTCGCTCACTCCAGCGTCGGAGCTGTGGGAGTAGTCGTGCACCATCGGGAGCGCTGCCATTCTGTCGAGGGCGGCGCTGATCTCCCCCTTGATGCCATCGTCGACGCCGTCGTTCCATCGGAACATGACGCAGTGGCGGAACATGAGGCCTCCTGAGGGCGTGGCTGGTTGTGGTGGACGATAGAGCGTGGGGTCGGTTCGATCACGGTTTCCTGACGCCGAGCTGATCGAATCAGTCGATCGAGCTGAGTGCGTCGGACGGCGTCTGTTCGCTGAAGTGCGGCATGACCTCGCTGGCGAAGCGGCTGATCATGTCGAGCGTTTCTGCCTGTTCGATACCGAAGTTGACGTTGAGCATGACTCGGTCGATTCCGAGGTCCGCGTACGGCCCGAGCTTGTCGACCATCTCCGACCGCGTGCAGATGAGGAGGCTCTTGGCGAGTTCGTCGATCGTTTGGCTGCGGGGGAGCGGACGCACCATGCCCGCGTCGACGATGCCGGGACCAGTGAACAGGTTGTCGAACCGCCCGTAGTAGGCGTGTGCGGACTCGGTCTTCGCCACGCGATCGCGCTCGTCGGCGGCGAGGAAGGCGACCCGCGAAAGGCTGAGCGTGAGATGCCGGCCGTCCTCGCCCAGTTCGTCCACGCCGCGCCGGAATGCACCCACCTGGTCGACGAGCAACTGGTGATCGCCGGCCAATGGAGTCGTCTGGATGTGGAAGCCGCGCGTCGTCGAGCGGTAGATCCCCTCGGGGTTCATCACCGCCATCATCAGGTCGGGTCCGCCGCCAATCGGCCTCGGCATGATCGTGAGGGGCTCGAACCGGTAGAACTCGCCATTCCAACTCACCTCCTCCCGTGCGAGCAGCGCTTGCAGGACGTCGAGCGATTCATCGAAACGGGCCCGGGTCTCGTCCATCGGAACATCGAAGCGTTCCATCTCGAAGGCGAATGCTCCTCGCCCCACCCCGAGGTACAAACGGCCGTCGGTGAGGATGTCCGCCGTCACAACCTCGCCGGCGAACACCCGCATGTCGTGCAGTGGCAACACGACGACCGACGTGAGGATCTTGACCCGGTTGGTCATCGACGCGACCTTGACAGCCATCTGCAACGGCGCCGGCATCATGAGCACATTGATCAGGTGGTGTTCGGTCAGGTTCACGGCGTCGTAGCCCAGCCGATCGGCCAGAACGGCCTGCTCGAGCATGTCGCGGTACACGCGGTCGCCGCCGTAGCTCTTGTCGGGATAGTCCGCCGACAACTGGATGCTGAACTCCACGAGGCTCAGATTGCCAGCCGACCTCGGTACTCACAAACACGGCTCGGGTCTTGACACGTGCCGGTACTACCGTCGGCGCGATGGAAGAACAATCCTTCACCGGGTTCCGCGTGGCAGCCGACGGGACGGTCGGTTCGATCGTTCTCGACCGCGCGGCACATCTGAATCCCTTGTCCGCCGACACACTTCTCGACCTCGAGGCGGGGGCCCGATGGTTCGACGCCCGTGCTCACGTGCGCGTGGTGATCGTTCGGGGCGAGGGCCGAGCCTTTTCTGCCGGCGCCGACCTCGCCTCGTTCACGCCGGGTGGCATGGGCGACCGCTCGGCTCACGACGCCGGCGACGCCGGTCGTAGGATGGCCGATGCGATCGAAGCCATGAGAGCCGTCGCCATCGCCCAGATCCATGGCCACTGCGTTGGCGGAGGCCTCGTGCTGGCAGCTGCTTGCGACCTCCGAATCGCCGCAACCGGAACTCAATTCTCGATCCCTGAGGTCGACCTGGGAATCCCGCTCGCGTGGGGAGGGATTCCCCGCCTGGTGCGCGAGATCGGGCCGGCGCTCACGAAGGAACTCGTTATGACCTGCCGGCCGTTCGACGCCGAGGAGGCGCTCGCCTCAGGCTTTCTCAACCGGGTCGTCGACCTCGAGGAGCTGGAAGACACGGTGCACGAGCTGGCTGGGTCGATCGCTCGACGGCCCGCCTTCGCAGTTCAGGCAACGAAGTCGGCAACGAACGCGGTCACTGCCGGAATGGTGGGGATACAACGCTCGTGGTCTGACGCAGAGGCGCTGCACGCCGGCCTACGCGACGCCGAGGGCATTCGATCGCGCGAGGCATACATGGCGCGCGTGAAGGGCGACGGTTGAAGCTCCTCGCCGCTCCAGCGATTCGGGAAGGTCAGGGACTCGGTTCGACGATCGGTGTGGCGCCCGCAGCGTGATCTACCAGGTCTCTTCGTGACATCCCTCGTGTGAGTCGGGCTCCACCTGGAACGTGCCGTGCCCGATCTGATGTCTGGAGGTGAGTGCGTCGCGCGCTTGATCGAGCACGGAGTGACTGTCGACGCCCGAGCCGATCATGAGGTGCGCGGAGGCTGCCTCCATCTCGGACGTGAGCGTCCACACGTGAAGATCATGGACATCGACAACGCCCTCGATTGCGGCGAGGTCGTCGTGTAGCGCATCGAGGTCGACGTGGTCGGGGGCGGCCTGCAGAAGAATGCGGACCGCCTTGCGGCCCAGCCGCCACGTACGGGGGAGGATCCAGAGGCCGATCAGTGCTGCGACGACGGGATCGGCCCAGGTCCACCCAAACACTTCGAGCAGGATCGCGGCCACAATTACTCCGACCGAGCCGACCGTGTCGGCGAGCACCTCGAGGTACGCACCCTCGATGTTCAACGATTCCTTCGCACCCTCGCGCAACAACAGAAAGGCGGCGATGTTTGCCGCGAGACCGATCACCGCGACGACAAGCATCGGGATGCCAAGGACCTCGGGGTCCCCGGTGATGCGGCGGATTGCCTCGATCAGAACCCAGATCGCAACGGCGAAGAGAAGCAGTGAGTTGACGAAGGCGGCGAGGATCTCGAGTCGGTACAACCCGAACGTGTGCCGGGAGCGAGCCCTACCGTCGCGGTCGGCGAAGCGTGAGGCCATCTGGATCGCCGCGAGCGCCATACCGATGCCCACGACGTCGGTCAGCATGTGGCCGGCATCGGAGAGAAGAGCAAGCGATTCAGTGAGTATTCCTGCGACGGCCTCGACCACGAAGAACACGAAGATGATCACGAACGCCGCAAACAATCGGCCCCTGTGGCGATCACCGGCGCGGGCGAGGCCCACGCCATGGTCGTGGTCGCTTCCCATGGCCAAACTCTCGCACATTGGGCTCGCTTGAAACGTGGATCGACTAGAACGAGTATTGGGTTCGCAAGAGCACAACAATCGAGAAGACGACGTCGAAGGGGTTCTCATGTCCGAAACGGTGAAGGCAGCCATCCTCCAGACCGCATGGACGGGCGACAAGGAATCGATGATCGATCGGCACGAGAAGTACATGCGAGAGGCGGCCGCAGCCGGCACCCAGGTCATGTGCTTCCAGGAGCTCTTTTACGGCCCGTATTTCTGCCAGGTCCAGGAGGCGGAGTACTACAGCTATGCCGAGGCGATCCCTGACGGGCCCACGACCAAACGGTTCCAGGAGCTCGCTGCAGAACTCGGCATGGTGCTCGTGCTTCCGATGTACGAAGAGGAACAACCTGGGATCCTCTACAACACGGCCGCAGTGATCGATGCCGACGGCAGCTATCTGGGCAAATACCGCAAGACCCACATTCCGCAGGTGAAGGGCTTCTGGGAGAAGTTCTACTTCCGCCCCGGCAACATGGGCTATCCCGTGTTCGACACGGCAGTGGGCCGCGTGGGTGTGTACATCTGCTACGACCGGCACTTTCCCGAAGGCTGGCGTGCGCTCGGACTGAACGGCGCGCAGATCGTCTTCAATCCGTCGGCCACGAGCCGGGGCCTCTCCGCCTATCTGTGGCAGCTCGAACAGACTGCGTCGGCGGCCGCGAACATGTACTACGTCGGAGCGATCAACCGCGTCGGCGTCGAGCCACTCGGCGAGAACGACTTCTACGGCACGTCGTACTTCGCAAACCCGCGCGGCCAGTTCGTCGACGGCACGGCAAGCGATCAGGAAGAGGAACTCGTGATCCGCGACCTCGATCTGGGTCTGGTCGACGAGACACGAGCTCAGTGGGCGTTTTACCGCGACCGCCGGCCCGACATGTACGGCCCGCTCACGGAGTCCTGAATCCCCAGCCAGGCGCCAATTGAACGAACGAGAACGAGGAGAACCGAAATGACGATTCTGATCAAGGGTGGCACGGTGATCTCGGCCACCGGCGCCGACCCCGCCGAGGTTCTGATCGACGGCGAGACGATCGCCGCGGTCATGCAGCCCGGGTCGGCGGTCGCAGAGGCCGCCGAGCGCGGGGCCGAACAGGTGATGGATGCGGCAGGCAAATACGTCATCCCCGGCGGCGTTGACTGCCACACCCACATGGAACTGCCATTCGGCGGCACATTCGCGTCAGACGACTTCGAGAACGGCACGAAGGCTGCGGCCTGGGGCGGCACGACCACGATTGTCGATTTCGCAGTGCAGACCTTCGGCAACGGCGTTCGTGAGTCGCTCGATACGTGGATGGAGAAGGCCGAGGGCAACTGCGCCATCGACTATGCGTTCCACATGATCATCGGCGACGTCAACGACGAGTCGCTGAAGCAGATGGACGCACTCGTCGACGAGGGAATCACTAGCTTCAAGCTGTTCATGGCCTATCCCGGCGTGTTTCTGAGCGACGACGCCCAGATCCTTCGGGCCATGCAACAGGCCGCGGGCAACGGCGGAATGATCATGATGCACGCCGAGAACGGCATCGCGATCGATCTCCTCGCCCAGCAGGCGGTCGAGCGGGGCCAGG
This sequence comes from Acidimicrobiales bacterium, assembly GCA_051011575.1. GTDB lineage: Bacteria > Actinomycetota > Acidimicrobiia > Acidimicrobiales > SHLQ01 > SHLQ01. The sequence goes on from JBPCTR010000191.1 coordinate 5,951, forward strand.
TCGAACCGATCAACCATGGACTCGTGCGCCGCTCAGAACTCGAGGGCGAAGCCACTCATCGGGCAATCCAGCTCGCGAAGGTGGGCGCCTCGCCGCTCTACATCGTGCATCTTTCGGCGAGCGAGGCGCTCGAGCAGGTTGCGATAGCTCGGGGAAAGGGCGCCAACGTGTACGCGGAAACCTGCCCGCAGTACCTGTATCTGAACCTCGAAGATCATTTGGGCGCGCCCGGTTTCGATGGTGCGGGTTATGTGTGTTCCACGCCGCTCCGCACCAAGCACGAACACCATCACGAAGATCTATGGACGGGTCTTCGGACCAACGACCTCAGCGTGGTCGCCACCGATCACTGCCCGTTCTGCATGAAGGATCAGAAGGAGCTCGGCAAGGACGACTTCCGGGCGATCCCGAACGGAATCGGCGGCGTCGAGCACCGCATGGACCTGCTCTACCAGGGCGTCGTGAACGGCGAGATCGGTCTGGCTCGCTGGGTCGAGCTGTGTGCCACCACACCGGCCCGCATGTTCGGCCTCTATCCCCAGAAGGGGACGATCCAGGCCGGAAGCGACGCCGACATCGTTTTGTACGACCCGAAGGCCTCGTGGACCATCAGCGTCGACAACCATCACATGAACATGGACTACTCGGCCTACGAGGGAATCACGATCGACGGCCGCGTCGACACCGTGATGTCCCGAGGGCGTGTGATCATCGAGAACGAGGCATACCTCGGTTCCAAGGGCGATGGGCAGTACCTTCGTCGGGGCCTGTGCCAGTACCTGGTCTGAGTCGAAGGAAGCACAACCATGCAGCAGATCCACAACCTCATCGGAGGTCAGAGCCTCGCCACAACGTCTGGGCGCACCTCGCCGGTGTTCAACCCCGCGACGGGCGAGCAGAGCGCAGAGCTGGGGCTGTCGAGTGTCGATGATGTCAATCTCGCCGTCGCTGCCGCGCAGGATGCGTTCGAGACCTGGGGGCAGAGCTCATTGGCCCGGCGCACGAAGCTCATGTTCAACTTCCGCAATCTTGTCGAAGCCAATGCCGACGAGATCGGGGCTCGCCTCACCGCCGAACACGGCAAAGTGCTGTCGGATGCCAAGGGTGAAGTCGCGCGTGGACTCGAGAACATCGAGTACGCCTGTGGCATCGCCGAGCTGCTCAAGGGCAGCTACAACGAGATGGCCAGCACCGGGGTCGATGTGTACACCGTGCACCAGCCGTTGGGTGTGGTCTGTGGCATCACGCCGTTCAACTTTCCGGCCATGGTCCCGCTGTGGATGATCCCCAACGCCATCGCATGCGGGAACACGTTCATTCTCAAGCCCTCCGAGAAGGATCCCTCGGCACCGTTGTTCATCGCGGAGCTCTTCCACGAAGCCGGGTTTCCCGACGGGGTCCTCAACGTCGTGCAAGGCGACAAGGTGGCGGTCGACACACTGCTCGAACATCCCGACGTTAAGGCCGCGAGCTTCGTCGGCTCCACCCCCATCGCCAAGTACGTGAGCGAGACCGCGAACAGGCACGCCAAGCGGGTGCAGGCCCTGGGCGGCGCCAAGAATCACATGATCGTGCTGCCCGACGCCGATATCGACCTGGCCGCCGACTCGGCGGTCTCGGCCGCGTACGGCTCGGCGGGGGAGCGATGTATGGCGATCTCGGTGGTGGCGGCCGTTGGTGAGGTGGCCGATCCACTGGTCGACGCGATCAAGGTACGGATGGAGAAGCTCACGATTGGCGACGGCACCGAGCCCGATTCGGAGATGGGACCGCTCATCACCCGCGAACATCGCGACAAGGTGGCTGGCTACATCGGTGCGGGTGCTGACGAAGGTGCAACGGTGGTGGTCGACGGTCGCGAGACCAGCTTTGATGGCGATGGGTTCTTCCTCGGCGTCTCGCTGCTCGACAACGTGACGACCGACATGACGGTCTACCAGGACGAGATCTTTGGGCCGGTCCTCTCGGTTGTGCGGGTCGACACATATCAGGACGGGGTTGATCTCATCAAGGACAATCCGTGGGGCAATGGCACTGCCATCTTCACGTCCAACGGTGGCGCGGCTCGACAGTTCCAAATGGACGCCGACGCCGGCATGGTGGGCATAAACGTCCCGATTCCCGTGCCGGTGGGCTATCACAGCTTCGGCGGCTGGAAGGACTCGCTTTTCGGCGACACGACCATGTACGGCCCCGAAGGTGTGCGCTTCTATACCCGCCCCAAAGTCATCACGTCCCGCTGGCCTGACCCCGCAACCAGTCGGGTCAACCTCGGATTCCCCACAAACCAATGAGCTGACAGTTTGGAGTAATCACACATGGACTTCGGCGTCGTACTTCAGACCGATCCGCCGGCCTGGAGGGTGGTCGACCTCGCTGTACAGGCCGAGAACCTCGGGTTCAGCCATGGCTGGACCTTCGACAGCCATGTGCTCTGGCAGGAACCGTATGTGATCTACAGCCAGATGCTTTCGGCGACCAACCGGATGGTCGTCGGGCCCATGGTCACCAATCCCGGCACGCGGAACTGGACCGTCACGGCCTCGTTGTACGCAACGCTCAACGACATGTTCGGAGAGCGCACGATTTGTGGAATCGGCCGGGGCGACTCGGCCATGCGCGTGCTGGGCCACACACCGAACAAGTTGTCGACGCTGAGCGAAGCAATGAGCGTGATCAAAGGTCTGGCTGAAGGTCGGGAAGTCACGTACAACGGAACCCAGCAGCACTTCCCGTGGGCAAAGTCGACCGAACTCAAGATGCTGATGGCGGCCTATGGTCCCAAGGCTCTACACCTTTGTGGAACGGAGGCCGACGGCTTCATCCTCCAGCTAGCGGACCTGTCGCTCGCGGAGTGGACGATCGGAGCGGTGCGTGCTGCCGCAGCGGAAGCCGGCCGTGACCCCGACGATCTGTACATCTGCGTCGCCGCACCCGCCTACGTCGGCGAGGATCTCGGACATCAGCGCGATCAGTGCCGATGGTTCGGCGGGATGGTCGGCAACCACGTGGCCGATCTCGTCGAACGTTATGGCGGCACCGGGTCCGGTGTGCCACAGGAGCTAACCGACTACATCAAAGAGCGCGAAGGCTACGACTACAGCGGCCATGGCAAGGCCGGCCACGATCACACCGACTTCGTGCCCGACGAGATCATCGACCGCTTTTGCATCCTGGGCACCGAGGAGGCTCACATCGAGCGTTTGAAGGCGCTCGAGGCGCTCGGAGTCGACCAGTTCGCGATCTATCTGATGCACGATCAGAAGGACGAGACCCTGAACGCGTATGGACAGCGGATCATCCCGGCGATGCGGGGCTGAGGCGTGAGTGAGTCGGCCACCAGTTCGGCCGAGACCGACCCGCTCGTCCGTGAACAACGAATCGCGGAACAGGCGCGGCGTGAGGACCGACGCGACCTGAGCACTCGGATTCTTCGGCAGCTCGCTGTTTTCGCCATCTTCGTGATCGCGCTTGCGGGTTTGTACACCGGCTACAAGGCCTTCGGAGCTTCGATCGACGATGCCCAGACCGATTGGCCGGTGATCGGTTCCGTCCTGCCACGTGCCGACGACCTCAACATGCCGCCGCTCGGAGACATCATCGGTCAGTTCGGCGAGACACCCCGCGGCCAGGAGCAGATCTATGCCCGAATTCTCTTCGACGAGGGTCTGTTCACGCTGCGGGAAGCAGCCGTGGGATTTGTGGTCGGGCTCATCGTCGGGCTTGCCATCGCGATCGCGCTGGCGAGGTGGAAATGGCTCGACCGCGGGCTGCTTCCCTACGTGATCGCCAGCCAGACGATCCCGCTCATAGCTATTGCCCCAATCATTGTGATCTGGGGTCGCAAGAATCTCGACTTCTTTCCGTGGGAGTGGCAGGACTGGATGTCGGTGTCGATCATTGCCACCTACCTCACGTTCTTTCCTGTGGCCGTGAACGGCTTGCGAGGGCTGCAGTCGCCGCGTGCCGAGAACCTCGAGCTGATGGACAGTTATGCCGCGAGCTGGATGTCCACGCTCTGGAGGCTGCGCTTACCTGCGTCGGTTCCGTATCTCTTTGCGGCCTTCAAGATCGCGGCGACCGCAAGTATCGTCGGCGCGATCGTGGGCGAGATCTCGGCCGGCGTCAGTGGTGGCCTCGGTCGGCGACTCCTCAATGAGGCCTTCAACTACACGACCGGCCCCGACCGTCTCTACGCCAGCGTCATCGGGGCGGCGGTTCTCGGAATCGCCGTGTTCCTGTTCGTCTCTGGAGCCGAGCGGCTTGTGCTCGGCCGGCAGGCTCGAGAGGCGGTCACATGAGCCGTGCCGTGAACATCGAGGGGATTTCGAAAGTCTTCAATCCGGGCAAGAGCAACGAGATCGCGGCGCTCTCCAAGATCGACCTCGGTATCGAGCCCGGTGAGTTTGTGACGCTCATCGGACCGTCGGGGTGTGGAAAGAGCACTCTGCTTCGTTTGATCGCATCGCTCACGCCACCGACCGAAGGGTCCATCGAGGTCAACGGGAAATCGGCCGAACAGGCACGGCTCGACCAGGACTACGGCATGGCTTTTCAGCGGGCCGGTCTGTTCGACTGGCGAACCGTGGCGAAGAACATCGAGCTACCTCTCGAGCTGATGGGCTGGTCGCGCGGCGATCGCAAGGTGCGGGCGGCCGAGATGCTCGAGTTGGTCAAGCTCGAAGACTTTGGCGCAAACCATCCCGCTGAGCTTTCGGGCGGCATGCAGCAGCGGGTGGCGATCGCCCGGGCGCTGTCGTTCAGCCCGTCGTTACTGCTGATGGACGAGCCCTTTGGTGCACTCGACGAGATGACCCGCGAGCACGTCCAGGACGAGCTGCTCAGAATTTGGCAGGACACCGAGACCACGGTCGTGTTTGTCACTCACTCGGTGCCCGAGGCCGTCTATCTGTCCACACGGGTTGTGGTGATGTCGCCACGGCCGGGACGGATCTCCTCGATGATCGACATCGATCTCGGCGGGCGAAACGCCTACACCCGAGACGACGCGCAGTTCCACGAATCGGTCACCGAAGTTCGCAAAGCGTTGCGGGCGGTCGAGGCATGAGTCCGGCTCAGCGATTGGCGCGGTGGTCGGCACCGCTGGTGGCGGGAGTGATCATGCTCGTGGCGTGGGAGGGGCTGCTCGCGATCTTCCAACCTGATGGGTTCGTGCTCCCAGCGCCGAGCGACATCGTTGGCGCCCTGATCGAGAATCGCACCGAAGTCTTCAACGCTGCCAAGATCACTGGCTTCGTGATCGTCACCGGCCTCTTTGCCGGCGTGCTGCTGGCGGTTGCTGCGGCGCTCCTGGTGACGCGATTCCGACTTGCCCGAGAGGCGATAACCCCGCTCGCCGTCGCGGTGAACGCGATCCCAATCATCGCCCTCGCCCCGATCCTCAACAACTGGTTCGGCCTCACCTCGGCCCGCTCCAACCAGTTCATCGTGGTGCTCCTCGTGTTCTTTCCGGTTTTCATCAACACCGTGAAGGGGCTCACTCTCGTCGACACCAACCAGGTGGAACTCATGGAGTCCTATGCGGCGACTCGATGGCGGATCACGCGCGAGGTCCGAATCCCGAGCGCCATGCCGCTGTTCTTCACGTCGCTGAAGCTCGCCTCCTCTCTGGCGGTGATCGGCGCCATCGTCGCCGAGTACTTTGGTGGGCGTCAGGACGCACTTGGCCCGATGATCACACAGTCGGCGGGGCTCACCAGATACGACCAGGCGTGGGCTGCCGTCCTCGCCGGCACACTCATCGGAGCCGTGCTCTATGGATTCTCGGTCGCCCTCGAGCGCGTGGCGATGCCATGGCACGACTCGATCAGAGGGTCCGAAGAGATCTGAACAAAAACACCAATACCCGGGAGGGGAACGCAATGCAACGAAAGAGGAAAAGTTCGAGGTTGCTCGCGATCGCGCTGGCGGTGGCGATGGTGGCCGCAGCGTGCGGCAGTGACAGCGACACATCGTCATCGGACACGACCGCAGCCGACGACACGGCGGCCACGACCGCCGCCCCCGCCGCGGAACTCACAGAGGTTTCATTGCAACTCCAGTGGGTTCCGCAGAGCCAGTTCGCCGGGTACTTCGCGGCGCGCGACCTCGGGTTCTATGAGGATGCCGGACTTGACGTCACGATCATCGACGGCGGTCTCGACATCGTGCCCGCGACGGTGCTGGATTCGGGTGCCGCCGACTTTGCGATCTCGTGGGTGCCGAGAGGTCTTGTGCCGCGAGAAGAGGGCCTGAACATCACCAACATCGCGCAGGTCTTCCAGCGGAGCGGCACGCTGCAGGTGTCGTTCGCCGATTCCGGCATCTCGTCGGTGGCTGACCTGTCAGGGAAGAACGTGGGCAACTGGGGGTTCGGCAACGAGTTCGAGCTCTTGGCCGGGCTCAGAAGCAACGGACTCGACCCCGCCTCTGACGTCACCCTCGTACAGCAGGACTTCAACATGACGGCGCTGATCAACGGTGACATCGACGCAGCCCAGGCGATGACCTACAACGAATACGCCCAGATTCTCGAAACGATCGACGATGACACCGGCGAACTCTTCCAACCCGAAGACTTTTCGATCATCGACTGGAACGACGAGGGTACGGCGATGCTCCAGGACGCGGTCTGGGCCGATGCCGACCGTCTCGACGACGACTCCGCCTATCGCGACACGGCGGTCAAGTTCGTCGAGGCGTCCCTACGTGGCTGGATACATTGTCGAGACAACCAGCAGGAATGTGTCGACGTGGTCGTCGGCGCCGAACCGCCCTTCGGTGGTCCGGCCCATCAGGCGTGGATGATGAACGAGATCAACGCGCTCGTGTGGCCCTCACCGCTTGGTGTTGGCGTCATGGACAGCGCCCTGTGGGACCAGACCGTGAAGATTGCCACCGACGAGGGCATTCTCGCTGCTGCGCCGACCGACGGCGCGTTCCGAACCGACATCGCCGAAGAGGCGGTCGCCAATCTCGAAGCCGCAGGTCTCGACGTCGTCGGCGACGGCTTCTCGAAAATCGACGTCGAAGTGACCGAAGGCGGCAACTAGACCGCCTTGGGGGGCTCCCCAAATCCCTCCCCAGGAGGGTTTGGGGGGTTTCCCCAGTGTTAGGAGAGGCCTGATTCTGGCTCACTGAGAGCCATGAGCAACACAACAACGACCCAGCCATCGGTCAAGGACCTCGCCGCGGCCGCGAAGCCCGACAGGAACCGGGCGATCGACTTCTATCGAGCCGCAGCGATGATCGCGGTGGCCCTCGGGCACTGGCTGGCCCTCGACGTCGCTCTCGACGCGGCGGGCGAGATTCGCGCGGGAAACGCGCTCGAGAGCGCGCCTTCCATGGCGTGGGTGAGCTGGTTGCTCCAGGTCATGCCGCTGTTCTTCGTTGTGGGTGGCTTCTCTTCAGCAATGTCACTCGATGCCTTCAATCGTGATGGCGGCGGTCGTCCCCAGGACTGGGTCGCTGCTCGACTTCGCCGCATGGTCGGTCCGGCCGTCCTGCTCGGCGGCGTGTGGGCCCTGGTGGCGCTCGTTGGGTTCGGCTTGGGTCAGGGGGCGCTCGTGATTGTGGCTCTCCCGGCCGCCGCGATCCCGCTGTGGTTCCTCGCCAACTATTCGATCGATACCGCGCTGGCCCCGTGGGTTCTGCCCGCGTTTCGCCGTCACCCGGTGCTGTTTCCGGCGATCGCACTCTCGGTGTTCATCAGCATCGAGGGGTTGCGTCTCCTCGAAGTCCCCATCATTCCCCGGATCAACTGGGTGCTCGGCTGGTTGCT
>JBPCTR010000192.1:0-15656 GCA_051011575.1 Acidimicrobiales bacterium
GCGATCGTGCCCACCTTCTCATGGGACTCGAAGAAGCCGGCGATCTTGTCGACGATCGAGTCGAGGTGGCGTTTTTTGTGTCTGTTGGGCGCGGTGGAGGTGTTGCCGTGCATCGGGTCGGAGACCCACACGACGGGGTGGCCCGTGTTCTTCACGGCTTCGAGCAGGCTCGGCAATCTCTCGCGAATCTTCTCGGAGCCCATGCGGGTGATGAGCGTGACCCGGCCTTCGACTCGATCGGGGTTGAGGGCTTCGCAGATGCCGACGACATCGTCGACGGTGGCGGTGGGGCCGATCTTGCAGCCGAGCGGGTTCTTCACCCCCCGGAGGAACTCGACGTGAGCGCCGTCGAGCTGACGGGTGCGCTCGCCGATCCAGAGCATGTGCGCCGAGCAGTCGTACCATTCGCCGGTGAGCGAATCCTGGCGAGTGAGAGCCTCCTCGTAGTCGAGGATGAGCGCTTCGTGAGAGGTGTAGAAGTCGACCTCGTTGAGCGACGCTTCGCGGCTCAGGTCGATTCCGCAGGCGCGCATGAACTGGAGCGAGCGGTCGATCTCGTCGGCGAGGGCTTCGTACTGGGCCCCCTGTGGGCTGTCGGCCACGTACTCCTGGTTCCATTGGTGCACGCGGTTGAGGTCTGCGAAACCGCCCCGGGTGAAGGCGCGCACGAGGTTGAGTGTCGCGGCCGCGCGGTTGTAGGCCATGAGGAGCCGGTTCGACTCCGCTCGGCGCTCGCCCTCGCTGAACCCCAGCTCGTTCACGATGTGCCCGCGAAACGACGGGAGTTCTAGATCGCCCTGGGTCTCGGTGTCGCTCGACCTGGGTTTTGCGAACTGCCCGGCGATGCGACCCACCTTGACGACGGGCATCCCGCCGGCGTAGGTGAGCACGACCGCCATCTGAAGAATGACCCGGAGCCGGTCGCGGATCGAGTCGGCCGAACTCTCGAACGACTCTGCGCAATCGCCTGCCTGAAGGAGGAACGCCTCTCCCCGGCCGGCGGCGGCAAGCCGCTCCTGGAGGTCGCGCGCCTCGCCGGCGAAGACCAACGGTGGTTGATCGCCCAGCATTTTTAGCGTCTGATCGAGCGCGGCGGGGTCGGGCCACGATGGCTGCTGGAGGGCGGTATGGGCCCTCCACGACTGCGGACTCCAGGTATTCGTCACGAAGCCGAGTCTACGAGCGCCCTTTCAAGAACGCAGATCGAGCGATGGGCCTTGGACGCGAACGAGGGGCCGCCGAAGCGACCCCTCGATCAATTGAACTTGTTCGGCTATGCGACGCTTGCAGCTGCCTTTTCGGCAGCGTGCTCACGAACGGAGCTGACGGCACGCTTCACCAGACGGCGAGCGGCCTCTGCGGTTACTCCCAGCTCTTCGCCGACCTCGCGGTAGCTGCGCTTGCGCCCGTCGTGCAGGCCGAAGCGCTGCTCGACGGCGTAACGAGCACGCGGGTCGAGAATGTCGAGGAGTCCGGTGACCATCTCTTCTTCGGCACGAGCCATCACCTCGGCCTCCGGACCCGGCTTTGCGTCGGGGAGGAGGTCGACGAGCTCGTTGGAGTCGTCGTCGCCGATGGTGCGGTCGAGTGAAGTCGGGGTGGTCAGGCGGTGCAGACGTGCATGCTCCTCGTCGAGCTCATCGCCATCGCCAGAGACCTGACGCAGCGCAGCACGAAGGCTGGCCGAACGATCGCCGGGGAGGCGAACCAGGCTGGCCTTCTGATCGAGCGCCCGGCCGATGGCCTGACGAATCCAGAAGGTGGCGTAGGTGGAGAACTTGAAGCCCTTGCGCCAGTCGAACTTGTCGACTGCATGCTCGAGCCCGAGGTTTCCTTCCTGAATGAGGTCGAGCAGCTCCATGCCGGGGGGCAGTGGGTAGCGGCGGGCGACACTCACGACGAGTCGGAGGTTTGCACGGATGAACCGATCTTTGGCGACGGCGGCTTCACGGACTGCACGATCGAGATCGCGCCCCGTTTCGCCGTCTTCCTTCTTTGCACGCGCTTCGGCGCCCCGCTCGATGATTTTCGAGAGGTCGCGCTCTTCCTGAGCCGTGAGAAGGGGTACGAGCCCAATTTCGTTGAGGTACTGGCCTACTGAATCACTCATGATGCTTCTCTTAACGGGAACCGCCCCCTGGCGATTCCCTATATCAGGGGAAATCCGATTTCCCAATGTTTGAACCGAAGAGACATTCAAGTACAAAGGGGGGTCTAAGTACTAGTTCTTTGTGTATGAATTCCGTCACGTCGGGGTAGGACGCGGCTTGAACACTGGTACTGAACCACTTTCCGCCTCATCGCCGTTCCGCCGACGGTGCTACGTCGGCAGGGGCACCCTGAGTCTTTAGGCCTACGGGCCAAGATCGAGGTGTGGCCACCGTCACCGAGCCATCCCTCTATCGTGTGCCCGTGGCCACGGAACGACGACGGATAGGCGTATTCGGGGGCACGTTCGATCCTCCGCACACCGCCCACGTGGTTCTCGCGGCTGCCGCCATTCACCAGCTCACTCTCCATGAGCTGGTCGTAACGGTGGCCGGCGTTCCGTGGCAGAAGGTGGGTAGTCGTGAGATAAGCGATCCCGAGATCCGACTCGAGATGGCCGCCGCCGCGTTCGGTCCATTGGAGCGTGTGACGGTTTCCGACGTGGAGCTGCGTCGCCACGGAAACAGCTACACCGTCGACACCCTCGCCGATATGAGCGACGAGTCGACCGACCTCTTCCTGTTGTTGGGGAGCGACACCGCCGCCGGGCTGGACACCTGGGAGCGACCCCACGAGCTGGCCGAGCTCGCCACGATCGCCGTCTTTCCCCGTCGGGGATATGAGGATTCGATTCCACCGCCTGGGTTCGATCACGTGAACCTCGAGCTGCCGGGCCTCGAGATCTCGAGCACCGACATTCGGCGCCGCGTTCGCTCCGCCGAACCGATCGACGGACTCACCCCACCTCTCGTCGCCTCCATCGTGAGGCGCGAACGCCTGTTCCCGGCCCGTGAGGACTCGAGCGAGTGAAGTTCCGGGAACCCGACCGATCGACGCGCGCCCGCATCGCTTCGGGTTTGTTCGCGGTGGCGCTCATCGTCATAGCCGGCGCTGCCTATCAGATCGCTCGGAACGCTCAGGCAGCGGTGCTCGACTCACAGGCGGGGTCGATCAGCGCAGTCGCCCTCGACCCCAATGCCCCCGGCTTCCGAGCATTCACCGAGCCAACCCCGAGCGCCCTCGTGCTCCACACAGCGGTGACGTCGGAGGGCCGGGCGGAGCTACGGGGTCTGAGCGTCCTCGCGGCCGCCGACGGAAACCGTGGCGGCACGCTTCTCACGATTCCTGCGAGTTTCGTTCCGTTCGAGTCTTCGCCGTCGCTCGACGAGACGTTCGCCACCGAGGGGTTCGACATGGTGGTGGAGCAGGTCCGGGATTCACTTGGCATCGGGTTTGGCGAGGTGGTCGTGCTCGACGCCGCGTCGTGGACCAACCTGATGACCGCGGACCTCCCACTCGAGCTCGCACTGCGCGAATCGCTGGTGCAGGAGGGCGAGGCAGGGGTGGACGACGTCCTGCTCGAGGCGGGATCCCGCTCCTATTCGCTCGACGAGGTAGCGCTGATTGCGGGGCACCGTAACCCCGACGAACCCACGCTCACGGTGGCCCGCCGCCAACAGGAGATCTGGCGGTCGTGGATCTCGCGCACCGCGAGCTCGATCGAACGCCCCGAGCTGTTCCAGGTGGGGGAGGGCTTCGTGGAGCTGATCGGTGCGCTGGCCAGCGGCGAGACGTCGTACCGCACGATTCCTGCCGAGTCGATTGCCGGCGATACCGCCGGCGCCACGTCGTACGTGGCGGATCACGACGCCATCGCCGACCTGATCGCTGCGGTCGTGCCGTTCCCGCTCTCGCCGACTCCGGGATCTCGCGCCGATGTCATGCTGCTCGACGGTGTGGGCGGTGCGTTCGACCAGAACGCAGTGCTCCATTCCATCGTCCGCGCGGGTGGCCAGGTTGCAATTCTCGGCAACGCCGATGTGGCGCTCGATGCGACGCTCGTGCAGGTTCACAACGAGGACGCCACGGCCGTTGGCCAGGCGATCGCTGAAGAGCTTGGCACGGGCCTCCCTGTACTCGTGCCGCTCGAGGAGGCAACGGTGTCGATCACGGTCACCGTGGGAGCGGACCGGCTCGGTGAGCCGTAGCCTCGACAACGTGGCAACCGAAGTTCCCGAGACCGACGAGGCGGCGCCGAGCGTCGAACACTCGCCCGCAGGCAGCGAATATGCGCAGTGGGCGATCGTCGCTGCGCGCGCTGCCGAGGACAAACTCGCCACCAACACGATCGTGGTCGACGTGGCCGAAGTGATCGCCATCACCGATGTGTTCGTGATCACCGCGGGCGCCAACCCCCGCCAGGTGCGAGCAATCGCCAACAACATCGAGGAAGAGGTCGTGAAGGCGGGCGGCCCCAGGCCTGTCCGCAGCGAAGGCCTCGACACCTACGAGTGGGTACTCATCGATTTCGGGGGCTTCATCTGCCACATCTTCGACGAGGCCCATCGCGCCTACTACGAACTCGAACGCCTGTGGGCCGACCGCCCAAGTATCGACTGGGCCTAGACCAACGACCCGTCGACCTCGGAAATCGTCTCTTGGGAGATGAGGATCCGGCGAACCATCCGCCATGAGCTGGACGATCGGGGGCGAACGTCTTTCGCCTGCCGGGCCCGCGCCGCCGCGAGGGTAGTGTCGGTCGATTATCGAAAGAGGTGCTCCTATGGACGGCCACGCAGTCACGATGCTCGGAACCGGGCTCATCGCCGACTTCTACACCATGACCCTGCATGGGCAACGAAGCCGCGACCGAGTCGAGGTCGTGTATTCGAGGTCCTCCGAGCGAGCGGCGGAATTCGCCGACCGATGGGACATCGCGGAACACACGACGGCGCTTCGAGATGCAATCGAGCATCCGGCCACCGACACGGTTGTGGTCGCACTGCCGAACTTTCTCCATGAGGAGGTGATCGCGCAGATTGTCGAAACGGGGAAATCAATCCTGTGCACGAAGCCACTTGGACGAGATGGTGCGGAAGCGAAACGGATCCTCGACATGGTGGAGGAGGCTGGGGTTTTCGGGGGCTACCTCGAGGATCTGTGCTACACGCCCAAAGGACTCAAGGCCCTGGCTGCGGTCCGGGATGGAGCGATCGGCGACGTGACGTGGGTGCGATCCCGGGAGACACATCCCGGCCCGCACAGCGCGTGGTTCTGGGATGAGGAAAAGGCCGGCGGCGGAGCGATCGTCGATCTCGGATGTCACTGCATCGAGATCATCAGGAACTACGTCGGAAAAGACAACCGCCCCGTCGAGGTCATGTGCTGGGCGGACACACTCGTCCACCCGATCAAGGCGGAGGACAACGCGGTCGGCTTGATCCGATTCGAATCCGGAGCGCTCGGTCAGTTCGAGGTCAGCTGGACATTCAGGGGCGGAATGGACCTTCGAGACGAGGTCGCCGGTACCGAGGGCACCATTTGGCTCAATCACTTCCTCCGGACCGGGTACGAAATGTTCACCAGCGGTGGCGGTGACGGGTACGTCGCCGAGAAGGCCGAATCCACGAAGGGCTGGCTCTTCCCGGTTGGCGACGAGGTCGCTGAGCTCGGTTACGTCGACATGTTCACCGACATGTTCGAATCCATCGAGGCGGGCACGCAGCCCCGAGAAACGTTCTACGACGGCTACGTCGTGAACGCGATCATGGACGCCGCGTACCGTTCCGCCGAGACCCGGCTGTGGGAACCGGTGGACGTCGAGTGGCGCGGCGGGTCAACCGGTCGCATCACGAAGGACATCGCCTATCACGACGGTCATGCGATCGTGAAGGAGGAGACACTTCCGGATGGTCGCGTGAAGCTGATACTGAGCGACAAGGAAGACGGTTCGGTGTTCGATCTGATCACCGGTGACTGAGTTGATCGACTGGTGACCGTGTTCGAGATGCGCGATGCCCGTTCGCGCGACCTGGCGTAGCTAGACGATGTAGGGAGCGAGCGTGTTCTGCGCCAACCGGAATCCTGCCTTCACCAGGTCGTCGGTTGCTTCGAATTGACGGTCCTCGTGCTCGACGCAGATGACCCCCTCGTAACCGACCCGATACAAGGCTCTGAACACCAACTGCCAGTCGACATCGCCCAACCCGGGCAGTCGTGGAACCTGCCAGCCCATCCCGAGAGACATGATCCCATGGTTGTAGAGGCCATCCCGATCGATCTCGAGATCCTTCGCGTGGAAGTGATAGAAGCGTTCGCCAAACTCGTTGATTACGCGTTCGATGTCGATCATCTGCCACACCAGGTGTGAAGGGTCGAAATTGAGCCCGACCGTGTCGCCGAACTCCTCGAACATGTGTCGCCAGATCGAGGGTGAGTAGGCGAGGTTTTTGCCGGAGGGCCATTCGTCGTTCGAGAAGATCATCGGGCAGTTCTCGATGGCGATCCTCACGCCGAGGTGCTTGGCGTGATCAACGATCGGATGCCACAGATCCTTGGCGCTCTCCCAGTTCTCCGCCTGTGTTCTTCTCTCGTCCGCGCCAATGAAGGTGTTCACGACTGGAACACCCATGACGGCGGCCGCGCTGATGACCTTTCTGAGATGTTCGGACACCGCGTTCCGCTCTTCCCCATCAGCGACGAGTGGGTTCGGGTAATACGCGAGTCCAGACATCTCGATGCCGCGTTCGTCCAGTTCGGCGACGATCTCCTTGCCCCGCATCTCGGAGAGGTCATCGACGTCGATGTGGGTGATCCCGCCGTACCGACGCGTCTCACCCGTCTGAGACGGCCAACAACAGACCTCGAGCATCGAGAATCCGTTGGCCGCGCTCCAGTCGGCCACATCGTTCAGGGGTGTCTCCGGAAATGGAGCGGTTAGTAGTCCAAGTTTCATCGGCATGTCCTCCTCATCGTTCGACTGTGATCCAGCGTTCTTCCTTGGCACTGCGCGCGACCGCTTCGGTGACGCACACCGCGTCATGACCGTCGACGAAGGTCGGATACGTCGGGTCTTCCGAGGGGCCTCCGCTCGCGATGTCCTTGTAGATTTCGTTGAACAGCCCGCGGAATGTGTCGGGGTACCCTTCGACGTGGCCTGCGGGATAGGCCGTCACGCGTGCGGCGTCGGGTGACAGTAGTGATGGGTCGCGTGCGAGGAGCTCGTTCGGGCGTCCGCGATGGCCGATCCACAGGTTGTCGGGATCTTCGGAGCGCCACGAGACCGAGGACTCGCTGCCATCGACCTCGATGCTCACAGAATTCTTGCGGCCCGCCGACACCTGTGAGATCGCGGCCTGACCTCGACCGCCATCCTCGAACCGCAGAAGGATCCCGGCCCCGTCGTCGGTCGTCATGGTTTCCTCGATCACGTTCTGGTCATCGGATGCGGCGGCAAAGGTCTCCACCGGACCGGCCGGATGTGTACGAACGGGAACGAAGGTGTGCAGGTCGGCCATCACCTCGGTGACAAGCTTGCCCGTGATGAAGCGAGCCAGGTCGAGCCAGTGCGAGCCGATGTCGGCGACGGATCGGAGCTCGCCGCCCGATCCGGGTTCGAGACGCCAGTTCCAGTCGGTCGGGCGAAGCAGCCAATCCTGCAGGTAGGCGCCGCTGATGAATCGGGGAGACCCGATTTCGCCTTGGCGCACCATGGCCGCCGCCTGGTGGGCCGATGGATAGAAACGGATGTTGAAGCACACCCCGTGGACGAGACCCGATGCCGCGGCCCGGGCAACAAGATCCAGGGTGTCCGCGGAGTTGAGCGCAAGAGGCTTCTCACAGATCACGTGTTTACCCGCATCGAGAGCCCAGCGCACCTGGTCGGCGTGGGCATGGTTGGGAGAGGCGATGTGCACCGAATGAATGTTGGGGTCGGCCAACATCGCTTCGTATGACTCGTACACCTGTGGAAGATTCGCGGCCTCTGCCTTGACGCGAGCACGCTCGGGCGACGAACCAACGACGCCGACAACGTTCACGCCGATCCGGCGGAGCGCCTCCACATGGGCGACGCCGATGAACCCCACGCCCACCACGCCGACTCCAATCTCTGAGAATCGCATCGACACCCTCCTACGCCCTTCTCGTGATGCTCGAGTACAACCATGCGAGGCCGAGCACAATCGCTCCGAAGAGGATCTGCTGCGCGGCCTGCCCGGCGTCGAGGAACGTCAACATCGACGACAGGACACCCAGGATCAGTGCGCCGAAAATGGTGCCGCTGTAGCTCCCCACACCACCGAAGATCGACGTTCCACCGATCACCGCCGCCGCGACGGAGGGCAGCAGAAGGCCATCGGCCAATCGCAGATCGACGGCGCCCAAACGTCCGGCGAGCAGGATGCCCCCGATGGCTGAGAGCACGCCGGCGAGGGTGTATGCCAAGAGCAGCACCTGCCACGAGCGGGTACCAGCAAGGCGAGCGGCAATGGGATTGTCGCCCAGCGCGTAGAGCATCCGCCCGAAGCCGGTGTATCGCAACATCGCCACGATCAGTGCCGTGAGCACCGCCCAGATGACCACGGCGTACGGGATGTTGTCGCCGAGAAATGACTTACCTCCGATGGTTCTGACGAAGTCGCCGACGACCGTCGATCCGGCGAGCCAGCCCTGCGCCCAGGAGCTGAACAGCCCGAAGATGATTCCGGACAGTGCGATCGTCATGATGAGTGGGTTCACCCGGAATACGCCCACACCGATGCCGTTCGCTGCTCCGGCTCCGATTCCCACGAGGATGCCGAGGCCGATCGCCACCACCGAGCCGCTGTCCGCTTGAGCAGCGGTGATGTACGCCGCGGCCGTGGCGATCATCGCGGCGGAGAGATCGATGCCGCCGGTGATCATGAGAATGGTCTGGCTGGCGGCGAGAATTCCAACGGGTGCCGCGATGAGTGCCGTTCCGCGAAGGCCGTTGACCGAAAGGTAGTTCGGCTCGATGATCGCGGTCACGAGAATCAGGACGACGAGAACACCAGAGAGCACGATGAGCGGATGGCGCGCGAAGAACGTGCCGAGACCGGCGAGTCTGCTCGACGGAGGTTCAAGTGATGGGGCGACCGTTGTCATGTTCTCCGCTGCCTTCGTTGCTCGAGCACGCCTGCAATCATCAGGACGAAGATGATGAGCAGGCCCTGGATGACCCTGGCGTTGTTCGGGTCGACACCTCTGGCGGTGAGGATCGGATTGAGGATGAAGAGTGCGATTGCGGCAGCGCTTGCTCCCACGACCGAACCAATACCGCCCGTCAGGGCGATACCGCCAAGCACGATCGCCGCAACCGAGTTGAGGGTCGCGGTCGAAGCGATCGAGAGCCGAGGGCTGCCCGACCCGGTGAGCGCGGTGGTGGCCAGCCCCGACATCGCCGCCAGCGCTCCGCCCAGTGCGTACGACACGACCTTTGCCTTCGCGTTGCGGACGCCTGAAAGGTACGCGGCGGTGGCATCGCTTCCGAGGGCGTAGAGCGACAGGCCGGTGCGGGTTTTCACGAGCCAGAGACCGACCGCGTGGGTGAACACGGCGAGCATGACGATCGCCGGCCATGGATTGCTACCGATGCCCAGTTCCGACCCGGTGAATAGCCAACGGAACCGGCCCGGGGCGCCGCCGCCGGGACTGGGCAGAATTGCAAGAGCGAATCCGGCGAAGATGAAGAGGGTCGCGAGCGTGATCACGATGTCGGGCACTTTCGACACATTGATGATCAAACCGACGAGACCATTGAGCACGGCCGCAGCTGCGATCAGGATCACCGCAATGACCAGCGCGATGATGAGCGACTCACCCTCCATGTACTTCGCTGCCACCACATTGGTCAGCACCATCATCGAACCGACACCGAGATCGATTCCACCTGCGATCACGATGACGGCCTGGGCGAGTGCCAGAAAGGCGATCGGCAGGCTGTTGTTGATGATCAACGAGAGTTCGAATCCGCCGAAACTCGGAACGAGTGTCGAGTACCACGCGACGAGCGCACCGAGGAGTAGCCAGACGCCGAAGGTCCAGCCATGCCGCCGCAGCCAATCGCGTAGGGGATTGGCGCCAACGCCCACCGTTTCTGCGACGGCGGTCATGCCGGAACCTCGTCGAGACCGTGGGCAGCCGTGAGCAGAGTCGCCTCGGTGGCCTTGCTGGCATCGGCGATCTCGTCGACGATCTCGCCTCCGTACATCACGAGCGTGCGGTCGCAAACGAGGGGAATCTCACGAAGCTCGCTCGAGTACAGGAGTATCGCAGCACCTTCGTCGGCAAGTTCGCGCAGCAGCTGGTAGATCTGCGCCTTGGTCTGAATGTCGATCCCTCGGGTCGGATCGAAGCAGAGCAGCGTTCGAAAGCCGGCCGTGAGCCAGCGACCAATAGTCACCTTCTGTTGGTTGCCGCCAGAGAGGCGTTGCACCTGATTCGCCGCCCGCACGTCGATATCGAGCCGCTCGACCGCCTCCGCGACACGATCGCGCTCGTCGGCGGCCAGGCTGAACCAGCGGCTGAGCCGGTTGTAGAGCGGTGTGGCCAGGTTTTCGTGAACAGAACGCTGCGGCAGAAGGGCATGCAGGCGGTCGGCCGGAACCAACACGACGCCCTTTCGAATGGCGTCGTACGGAGAGCGCGCAGCAAGTTGCTCGCCGTTCACGAGGATCTGACCCCCGGTCGGCTTGCGGTCGCCGGAGAGAACCTGGAACAGCTCATCCTGTCCCTGTCCTTCCAACGACGCGAGGCCGAGAATTTCCCCGGCGCGCAATTCGAACGAAACACCGTTCACCTTGTCGAGGCGGCGAAGGTCTCGCGCCTCGAAGATCACCTGGTCGGCCGAGCTCGTGCGCTCACGCGTCGACGTTGCCTCGTCGTGCTCTGCACCGAGCATCGCCGATACCAGACGGGCCTCGCCGCCTTCTCCGGGTGCGAGCGACTCGACGTCACGGCCATTTCGGAGGATGGTGGCTCGGTCACAGATTCGCAGGACCTCGGTCAGCCGATGGGAAATGAACAAGACGGAACGACCTCGTGCCTTCCACTCCTGCATGACGCCGAATACGAGCTCGGCCTGATCGGCGGAGAGCGCTGCGGTGATCTCGTCGAGCATGAGCAGACGGGGGTCATGAGCCAGCGCTCGGGCGAGGTCGACGAGTCGCAGGACCGGGAGGGGAAGATCCTTGACAGGTGCGTCGAAGTCGACCTCGCCGAGCTGGAGCTTGACGAGCCATTCCTGGACAACCGCCGTGTCCACACCGGTCATCCGAAAGTTCTGTTCGATGGTGAGATCGGGGATCAGTGCCGGATCCTGGAACACGGTCGCCAGGCCCGCCGCGGTCGAATCGATCGGCCGGCGAAGACGGGCGGGCTTCCCGTCGACCGCCACCGACCCGCTGTCGGCGGAAATTACGCCGGAGAGAATCTTGACGAGTGTGCTCTTGCCGGCGCCGTTGGCACCGAGCAGTGCGTGAATCTCGCCGGGCTGAACGGTGAGGCTGGCCGACTCGAGGGCCACGACGGCGCCGTAGCGCTTGGCGACACCCTCGACCTGAAGAAGCGGTTGTGTGGTTTCCATGGGAGTCCGGTGGAGAGCAAACGTCTGGGGCGCCAGCATGGACGCCCCAGACGCAATCACTCAATGTGGGCTATTCGCCCGGGCCCTTGCAGTCGACGACCTGGGCCGCGTCGTACGTGGTCCACGGTGCGATTTCGATGTAGGAGCTCGACCCCACATCGAGGTCGGGAATGTACATCCGGTTCACATCGTCGCTGTTGTTCGCCATGTCGAACACGGCCGGGTCGAGGATGGTCTGCTGCGGATGGTCGTTCCCCTTGAGCAGATCGATCGCGATCGCTGTCGCGACGCCTCCGATCGCCGGGGGATTCGTGACGGCTGCACCGACGAATCCTTCGCCTTCGAGCTCGATCATCTGCTCGAGGAACCCGTTGTTGTCCGCCCCGACGACTGGGGTGTACTCCACGCCGGCGACGTCGAACTGGGGAACGATGGTGTAGTCGATTCCCGAGGTCCAGATGCCATCGAACGAGGTCGAGTTCATGATCTCCAGTGCCTGCTGGGCGCCCGTGGCCGGGCTCCAGTCAGTGAAGACCTCTTCGACGACTTCGATGCCGGGGTAGTTCGCCAGTTCGGCCTGGAATCCGGTGTCCCGGTCGGTGTCAGCGCCGACGCCGTCGATGCCTCGCATGTAGACGACCTTGCCCTCGCCGCCGAGCTCTTCGAACAGCCACTTGGCGCCGTTCGCGCCGTATGCGACCTGGTCGTTCGAGACGACGTACGCATCGGTCGTGGTCACTCGGTTGTCCACGGCCACCATGACGATGCCCTGGGCTGCGCCCTCCTCGATGACCGGGTTCAAGGCCTCGGGGTCGACCGGATTGAACACGATCGCGTCGACACCTTGAGCGATCAGGCCCTGGAGGTCGGCGATTTGTTCCGTGACACCGGCCTCGCGGTTCGCAAGCTTGATCTCGCTGATCACGCCACTCGAGAGTGCTTCTGCTTTGATCGCGCAGATCATCTGCTCACGCCAGCCGTTGCCAACGGTCGTGTTGGACACGCCGAGTACGAACGAGTCTGCTGCAGGTGCAGCGGTGGTGGCGGCGGCAGCCGCCGCAGTGGTAGCTGCGCTGTCGGTCGAATCACCATCGCTGCCGCATGCGGCAGCGATGAGGGCGATTGCGGCGAGCAGTACAAGTAGTTTCCGTAGTCTCATCTTTCTCCTCCTGGTTATGGTCGAGCCGGTCGTCTTGCGACGGCCGTTCGATTGGTCTGCTGACTTGCAGATCTTCTGATTGAGCGGGTTGGCGCTCACGATGCGACTCCCTCCGCGATCAACGTGGCGTCGATCGATGCGGGATCGAGAACGTGTTCGATGACCATCGCTGCCGCCCCGACAACCCCGGCGCGATCGCCCATGTTCGACGACGCGATGACAAGGCCATTCGTGGCGAGTGCGGTCGAACGCTGGTAAACGACCTCGCGGACACCGGCGAGCAGCTGGTCCCCGGCCTCGGAGAGATCTCCGCCGATCATGATCATCGCGGGATTGAGTAGGTTGACCGCCGCCGCGAGGACCCGACCGAGCAGACGGCCGGCCTCTCGAACCGCTTGGCCTGCGTCTGCGTCGCCGCGACTCACGAGCTCCATGACATCGCGACTGTTCGTCGTTCCCTTACCCATCGCTGCGAGTTGTCGTGCAATGGCCGACCCGCTGGCGACGGACTCCACGCAGCCGATGTTGCCGCAACGACATACGGTGTCGAACTGCGCGACCGGGATGTGGCCGATATCGCCGGCAGCACCCTGGGCCCCCCGGTGGATGTCCCCGCCGAGAATGAGGCCCGAACCGATACCGGTCCCAACCTTCACGAACAGAAAATCGGCGAGGGTCGGTTCCATCATCCAGCTCTCGCCGAGCGCCATGATGTTCACGTCGTTGTCGACGAGGACTGGAACGTGGAAGCGGCCGACGAAGTGGCCTCGTACGTCGTAGCCGTCCCAGCCGGGCATGATCGGTGGGCTCACCGGCCTACCTTCAGCGAATTCGACCGGGCCGGGCAGTCCGATGCCGATGCCGACGATGTCTTGGCGTGGCATCGAGGCTTCGACGAGGAGTTGCTCGAACCTTTCGTCGACCCAGTCGAGGACGTGTTTCGGGCCGGCCGCGATTTCGATGTCTGCGGTGGTCTCGGCGAGGATCTCGCCGCCGAGGTTGGCCAGGGCCACTCGCGAATGGGTTGCTCCGAGGTCGGCGACCAGTACTGCGCCGGCGTCAGGATTGAATCCGAGGACGGTCGCGGGGCGACCACCGGTCGAGGGCGCTTCGCCGTTCACGCGGATCAACCCGCTCGCAGCAAGGCTTTCGATGCGCTGAGCGATCGTCGACCGGGCGAGGCCGGTTGTGACTGCGAGTTGCGCTCGGGTCGTCGCCTGCCCGGACCGAATGAGTCGAAGCAGGTCGCCCGGTGTTCCATTTGCGACGGTTGCCTTTTTCGAATCCATCTGGCGCCTCCTCAACTTCGGTCATCAAACAAGATACTTTTGTAGTTGTCAACTCCATAAGTCAAAAGTGTTGATGTTGTCACAAAAGTAGAGAATCTTCCGCCGTTGAAAATGCAGAAGATCCCGAGGGGCCCCGGCGAGATTTTTCGGTTTGTTGTCACGCGCTTGGCGTGGTGGGACTCTTGGAGGACGATGGATGCCATTGAGTAACACGCCTAGCTGGCGGGAGGAATGGGCGGTGGATACCACCACCAACCGTTTGGATCCGGACCGAAAGGGGGTCCGAATGCGATTGAGTCGGTTTCTGGTCACCTGCGCCCTCGCGCTACTCCTCGGAGCCTGTGGTTCGAGTGATGGAGAGGCTGCGACAACAACCGTCGCCGATGCTGGTTCGTCGACTGGCCCCCACCAGGACTCCACTGAGGGGACGACTACGACAGCGACAGAGCTCCCAGCGGCCACCAGCTCGTCGGTTCGGGACACTCAAGTGACGGTCCAGGAGGGTCTGCCGTACAGGGAAGCGGCGCCGGGCGATTCGGAATCAGAGCGGTCGAGTGTGAACGTGTACATGCCTGATGGCGCTGATGGACTCCCGTCCGTAGTGCTTCTTCATGGGTTCACCAACTTCGACGCCACATCAGAACTCACACCGCTGACCGCCCTTGCTGATGAGATCGCTCAACTGGGTGCGGTGGTGTTCTATTTCAAGTGGCATACGGTCAGCGGCTGGTCAGCAGAATCTGGTCACGACATGGCTTGCATGGGATCGTTCGTGTCGGCCCGTGCCGCAGAGTTCGGGGCGCGATCGGATCAGGTTGTGGTCGTTGGCCATTCGATGGGAGCCTCAGCGGGCGCAAGTCTTGCATTCAGGTCGTTTGATCTTGCGACGAGAGGTGACTGCAGCGAAACCGGCGATCAACCCACCGTGAAGGGATTCCTCGGTGTTGGCGGCGAGTACGAATCACTGGGTATCCCAGTCGGCGCCGACCACGACTCCTTCCTGTTCCGCAGTAGCTGCAGTGCCGAGCCACGCGAGTTGGCCGCGTCGGATTTGTACAAACTCGATTTGACCGCCGAGCAGGCCTTTGAGCTTGGGCCCCGAAGCTCGATGGACTTGGTGCCGACGGACCTCCGGGTCGTGCTCCTCGTAGGAACCCTCGACTCGAACGCGTGCACCCTCCCAAGCGTTACCGGAGATTTCGCCGAGGATCTCCAAACCGGCGGGGTCGAATCCGAAGTGATCGAATTGGCTGGCGCCGACCATTACGACATCATCCAACCCAACACACCGTCGGGCCAGAAAACACTCGAGATCATCGAGTCGATCCTCGCCGAACTGGAGGGCCCATAGCGATCTACGCGGCGAAACGTCTGGTTAGTCGCGCTTCACAGGCTCGGCTCGCCAACGTATTCCGAGCTCGTTGGCTCCCGCCGGGAGCTCGGGCCTCTGGAAAACCTTGTGGAGCTTAGGGGAATTGAACCCCTGACCTCTTCCATGCCATGGACTCCAGTGGTGTTCGTGGGTGTCCGTCGATGTCCGGAAATCGTTGTGAAATCAGCGAATATCTTCGTTCGGCGTACATGAGCGTTCGCCCGGATCCGCTGCGGTTGGCTC
>JBPCTR010000193.1:0-6352 GCA_051011575.1 Acidimicrobiales bacterium
GGCGCCGTGGCCCTCCTCTTTGGCGGAATCGGAATCGCGAACGTGATGGTGATCGCCGTGATCGAGCGGCGAAACGAAATCGGCCTACGCCGTGCACTGGGCGCCACCCGTGCGCACGTGCGCCGCCAGTTTCTCCTCGAAGCGCTCCTCCTCTCGGCTCTGGGCGGCGTTGCCGGCGTTCTTCTCGGAGCGGGGGTCACCGCGCTGTGGGCGCGCAGCCAGGGATGGCGCGTGGTCATCCCGCCGGAGGCCATCGGTGGCGGACTCATCGCCGCGGTGCTGATCGGCGCCCTCGCCGGGCTCTACCCCGCAACCCGCGCCGCCCGCCTCGCCCCCACCGAAGCCTTGCGAGCAACCTGATGCGCGCCCTCCGCACGATCGTCGTATTGCTGCTGGTCGGCGCGCTCGCCGCGGCGGGGTGGCTCGCATTCGGTGACGAGGAGTGGCTCGACGATCTCGTGAACGGGCCGACCGATACCGAGGAACTCCCCAGCGATCTGACCGCGGTGCTCAACACCGCCACCGTCACCCGGGTGAGCGCGTCAGACACTCAGGAATTGGATGCCACCCTCGGTTACGTCGACCGCGTGACACTCGCGCACCGGGTCGAGTCCGACATCATCACGGTCACAACGACGCAATCAGCGGGGGGCCGAGGCGGCGCCGCGCAGGTGCTGACCACCACGCAGGAGATTCCCGGCTCGCGAGCCGTGACCGGCCTTCCCGACGTCGGCGTCACGCTGCAATCCGGCGACGTATTCTACGAAACCGACAGCACGCCCGTTCTCCTCATCGAGGGTGCTGTCGCTGCCCACCGGACGCTCGATGCCGACACGACCGGCGACGACGTGGAGCAACTCGAAACCCACCTCGCCGCCCTCGGGCACACGGCCGATGGCGCCCTCGTCGTCGACGGCACGTGGACCACCGAGACGAGCACAGCTGTCGCCGAGTGGCAGGAAGAACTGGGCCTCGAGGTCACCGGCGAGGTGGACCTCGGCGACATCTGGTTCATCCCCGGGCCCATCCGCATCGTCGACGTACACGCCACGGTCGGCTCCGAATTGGGCGACGGCGACGACGTTCTCGACTACACCTCCACCAGTCGCCGCGTCGATATCGATCTTGTCGAACTCCCCGAGGGACTCCTCGCCGCCGAGTCCTTCGACGTGCGGCTTCCCGACCGCACGATCGTGCCCGGGCAGCTCACCGACGTCCGTGGCACCGAGGTCGGCTTCGAACTCGTGGTCGATGTGGATCTCACAGGAGCCGAGCTGAGCGCCCTCGACCAGCAACCGGTCACGCTCACGTGGGTGGTGCAGCAGCTCGACGACGAACTCGCCATTCCTCCCGAAGCCCTCCACCGCCAGGAAGACGGGCGGTACATCGTGCAGGTACTCGAGGGCGACGTGATCCGAACCACGCCGGTCGAGGTCGTGGGCCAGGCGGGGCGGGTGGTCGCCGTGAGCGGCCTCGCCGAACGCGCCGTTGTACTCCTGCCCTGACCGCATGTTCGCCCGTTATCGACTAGGCCGGAAACGACTTATTGTGCTGGCGTCCTACATGCCCGGCTTGAAGATCATGAGGTAGAGCATCACGAAAAGCATGACCGTGATGGTGATGCCACCGATCCGCACGAGGCCCTCTGACGAAGACTCACCGTCGGCCCACTTCCGCTCGTTGGGCAGAATCACTGCGTGGAGCACACCATTCATCGCGATCCAAAGAAGGATCGAGGCGATCAGCCACCCCTGGCTCAGCTCGTACACATCGCTCGACATACCGGATAGGCCGAAGCCGAGAACGCCGGTCACGATGAGCGCCGGCACATAGACCCGCCGCCCATTGGAGTGCATGAACCCGAGCAGGGAGCTCTGGTTCTCGGCGTCGAGTCCCTTCGACTGCTGGGCGAGGAACGGATGCGCAAACGCCGGAGCGAAAGCCACGATGGCGGTGAGGATGTGCAGGAGGAGAACGACGTTGTATCCCGTGTCGTTGACGGCGGCGAGGATCATGAGCCGACCCTAACCCAGCACGTTCGATCTGGACGGAGCCAACGTCCGGCGCGCTCCAACGCGGACCCGAGGCGTAGGGTTGACCCACCCACACCACGAGGAGACCCGATGCGGGTAGGAATCCTGACCGGCGGCGGCGACGTCCCGGGCCTAAACCCCTGTATAAAAGCAGCGGTGTCGCGGGTAATCGACACCGGCGGCGAGATCGTGGGAATTCGCAGAGGCTGGGCCGGTCTGCTGTACACGAACCCGGACGATCCCGAGTCGATCGCAGAGAACACGCTCGCGCTCGACAAGCGCATCGTGCGCACGATCGACCGCACCGGCGGCACGTGGCTCCACTCCAGTCGCGCCAATCCCGGCCGCGTCGCGACCGACAAGGTCCCCGACTTCCTCGCCGACCAGGTGAGCGGCGACGGCCCGCACGACCTCACCGCCCATGTCCTCCGGGTACTCGAGCATCTCGAGATCGACGCACTCCTGCCCATCGGCGGCGACGACACCCTGTCGTACGGCCTTCGCATGCACGAAGAGGGTGTGCCGGTGATCGCCATCCCCAAGACGATGGACAATGACGTGCACGGCACGGACTATTGCATCGGCTTCTCCACCGCCGTGAGCCGAGGGGTCGAGTTCATTCACAACCTCCGCACCAGTTCGGGGTCTCACGAACGCATCGCCGTCGTCGAGCTGTTCGGCCGCTACTCGGGCGAGACGTCGCTTATCACCGCCTACCTCGCCGGCGTCGACCGCGCCCTCATCTCGGAGATCCCCTTCGACATCGACCGTCTCTGCGGGATGCTCGTGAAGGACAAGGCCGCCAACCCCTCGAACTACGCAATGCTCACCATCTCCGAAGGAGCGACCCTCGAAGGCGGCGAGGTACACCTGTCGGGTGAAGCCGATGCGTACGGCCACCGAAAGCTCGGTGGAATCGGCCGCACGACAGGCGACCTCATCAAGCAGAAGACCGGCGAGGGCATCATTCTCCAGGAGGTCGCCTACCTCATGCGTTCGGGCCGCCCCGACAGCCTCGACCTCATGGTTGCCACCAACTACGCCGTCATGGCCGCCGACCTCGCGCTCGACGGATCGACCGGTCGCATGGTGGCATTGCGCTCCGGGACGTACACGAACGTGCCCATCTCGGTCACGGGCGAGGGTGTGAAGCGCGTCGACGTCGACGAGCTCTACGAGGCCGATGAATACCGAGCCAAGGTGCGCCACGTCGGCGGCAAGCCGATGTTCCTCTACTGACACGCTGTCGGGCGCCCGATCGCCCGAGACCTACAGTGGCTTCATTCCGACCCCTGGTGGAAGTGGATGCACAGGTACAGCACCGAAACGAACGACCTCGCGCAGTCGGTGATCGACTACGCGCTCACCCGGATTCGAATGGATCCACCCCCGTTGGACGGTCCTCGTACCGCCGACGAGCTGAGCCGGACCGCCGGCCAGACCATCACCGAGGACGGCATAGGTGGCGCTGAGGCGCTCCGTATCTTCGGCGATGTCCTCGCTCCGGCCACGATCTCGGTCGACCACCCCCGATTCCTGTCGTTCGTGCCCGCCGCGCCCACCGAGGCCTCGATCCTCGCCGACCTCATCGTGGGTGCAAGCTCGATCTATGGCGGTAGCTGGCTCGAGGGCGCAGGAGCAGTACACGCCGAGAACGAAGCGCTCCGATTCCTCGCCGACGAGATCGGCATGCCGGAGAGCGCGGGAGGCGTGTTCGTCAGTGGTGGGACAGCCGGCAATCTGTCGGCGCTGGTCGCCGCTCGCGATGCGGCAATGAACAAAAGGGGCCGACCCGCCGGCCGGTGGCTGATCGCGACCTCGGACGAATCGCACTCGTCGGTGGCATCCGCAGCGCGGGTGATGGATGTCGACGTCGTCGACGTCCCCACACAGACCGATCGCCGGCTGCGCGGCGAGAACCTCGCGACGAGCATTGCTGCTCTCACACCCGATGAGCGCCACGGCCTCTTCGCAGTCGTGGCTACCGGCGGAACGACCAACCTCGGCATCGTCGACGACATCGCGGGTCTCGCCGACGTGTGCGCCGAGCACGATCTCTGGCTCCACGTCGATGGCGCCTACGGCGGCGCCGCGGTGCTCGTTCCTGCAGTCCGAGCCCTCTTCGACGGGCTCGAGCGCGCCGACAGCTACATCGTCGACCCGCACAAATGGTTGTTCGCCCCCTTCGACTGCTGCGCACTGCTGTACCGCGACCCCGAAGTCGCCGCGCGGGCCCATACCCAGCACGCTGGCTATCTCGACATCCTCGCCGGCGAACGGAGCCCGAGCGATCTCGCCCACCATCTTTCCCGGCGGGCTCGGGGAGTTCCGTTCTGGTTCTCGCTCGCCACGTACGGCGCCGCCGCGTATCGGGACGCAGTGGCCAGATGCCTTCAACTCGCCGCGGACGCCAAGGGACGCATCGACGCACATCCCGACCTCGAGGTCGTGGAACCGTGTGGACTGTCGGTGGTCGCGTTCCGTCGCGTGGGCTGGACGCCCGACGACTACAACACGTGGTCCGATCGAATCCTGCGCCGCGGCCTCGCCTTCGTGACACCCACAAAGGTCGACGGCGAAACGGTGCTGCGCTTCTGCTTCGTCAACCCTCGCACCACCGTCGACGACATCGACCTCATACTCTCCACTCTCGATTCACCGGAGTAGAGCGCCAAGCGATCGGGCGATGCTGCCCCGCTCAGACGTTCTCGCCCACCTCGGCAAAAACGTCGACGTGCTGTCGGGGGAAGAACCGATAGACGATCGCTGCGCCAACCAACATCACGGCTGCGCCGGTGCCCATCGACCACACCATGCCGTCGACGAACGCGTCCCGCGCAGCTGCAGCAAGCGATTCCCCACCGGGAGCGTCGGCAGCCACGGCGAGGGCGGCACCCACGTTGTCCTGCGCCACGTCGGCAAGCTCGGGTGGAAGGCCATCGGTGGCGTCGCCGAGGCTTCTCCGATAGCCCGAGGACAGGAGCGTGCCCAGCAACGCGATACCGATCGCGCCTCCAACCTCGCGGGTCGTGTCATTCATCGCTGAGGCCACACCCGCCTTGTTCTGTGGCAACGACGACACGATCGCCTCGGTCGCTGTCGGGAACGTGAGCGCCATACCGGCCGACGTGACGATGATCCCGAGCGCCACCGGCGGATACGACGTGTCCGAACCCATGAACGCGAACATCACCATGCCGATCGCGCTGACGGTCATGCCAATCGCCATCATCCGGCCCGCCCCGAAACGTGCCGCCAACGCCGGTCCGCGCGGCGCGATCGCGATCATCGTGGGAGCGAACGGCAGGGTACGGATCGCCGCTTCGAGCGGTGTGTAGTCGAGGGTGAACTGCAGGTACTGCGTGAGCACGAAGAAGAAGCCGAACATCGCGAGGAACGCAGTCGTGATCGTGAAGCTTCCCCATCCGAATCGCCCGATCTTGAACAACCTGGGGTCGAGCAGCGGATCCTTCTGCGCCAGTTCGACTCGTACCCATGCGTAGAGCAGTGCGGCACTGGCCACGAAGGCGCCAATAACGATCGGGTCGGTCCAGCCGAATTCGGGACCCTGGATCAGGCCGTACACGAGCGCCACCAACCCGCCGATCGACAACGCACTTCCCACCGGGTCGAGAGGTCGTTCCTCGGGGTCCTTCGAGTTCGGAACCAGCGCGATCACCAACACGAGCGCGAGGGCCGCGATCGGCACGTTGATGAAGAAAACCGATCCCCACCAGAACGATTCGAGAAGGAATCCGCTGGCGACGATTCCGAGCGCGCCGCCCGCTCCGGCGAACCCCGACCAGATCGCGATCGCCTTGGCCCGCTCCTCCGGCGGGAAGATGACCGTGATGATCGAAAGCGTGGCCGGCATGGTGAGCGCGGCTCCGATGCCCATCGCTCCTCGCAAGATGATCAACTGACCGGCGTCGTTGCTCAGCGTGGCGACGAGCGCCGACAGCAGGAACACAGCCAAGCCCACGATGAGCGCTGGCTTGCGTCCGAAGCGGTCGCCGAGCGCCCCTGCCGGAAGCAAGAGGCCTGCGAACACCAGCGCGTACGACGCGTTGATCCACACCAACTCCGACGCGGTGGCGTTCAACTCTCGTTGAATCGACGGAATCGCCAGGTTGAGCGAACTCACACTCGCCACGATCAGAATCAGTGACAGGTTGAGGATCGCAAGGATGGGCCAGCGACGGGGATGCCCGACCGCCTCATCAAATTCGACGGTCGAAGTCATATGGACCAGCCTCCCACACCGAAAAGCAAAACCGCGACTTCGCACTTCGGCGACAGCCTCCGACCGTCACGGGCGC
>JBPCTR010000194.1:0-21565 GCA_051011575.1 Acidimicrobiales bacterium
GACATGTGGAGGTCATACACATCGATCGCCGCGGTCACCCGGTCGATGGTAGGTCCACCCGACGGGGCAGCCCGACGGGAGGTGACTGGGCCGGAGCTGAGACATGCTCAAACTCCGGCCCCGTCCCGCCATTCCTCGCCTTGGCCGAGCAATCAATGCCGCCGTGCTCGTTTGCTGCCGCCAGGGTGCGAATTCCGTCCGCAGTTTCTCGCTACCCTGTCGCCTCGAACCCGCACCGTAGCGCGTTCTGGACAAGGGGTCCAAAGTCCAGCGAGACTATTTCGGTATTACCCGGGCCGAAATTCGTCGGAGGCCGGTCATGAGCACATCCAAGAGCGCGGGCGATGGTCCGAAACGCAAACGGTTGAGCGCAGAAGAGACGCGAGATCGCACGTGTGAGGCGGGCGTCAACCTGATCGGCGATCATGGCCTCGCCCTGGGGCTCGACACAATCAATCTCGAGCAGGCGATCAAGGCCGCCGACGTCTCGCGGTCATCCGCGTATGCAGCCTGGTCGACCGACGAGAATTACTCGCCACAGGAACTGTTTCAGCGCACTGTGCTCAAGCAGGCGGTCATCGATCGACGGCTCACGATCGAGCGGACGCAGGCAGCCGCGCTCGAGGTCGTGGAGTCCAGGGGCGCCACGCTCTCGCCAGCCGAGTTGTTCCGAGAATTGTCGCGGGTGACCGGTGGTGTCAATGCGCGGTCGGTCGCCGAGTCGAGGAGTTGGCAACTCGTGGTGGCGCTCCGTTCGGTCCTCAACTCTGCTCCTGCGGGAGAGCGCGACAACGATCTCGCCGACTGGATGTCCGAGTCGGAGAAGGAGTTCCGCGAGGAGACCATCGAGACGGTGTACCGGCCGTTCATCGAGCTTCTCGGCCTGCGACCCAAGGCCGAGTATGGCGACGATGCGTACCACCTCGGCGAGATCGCGGCGGCCGCCCTCGCCGAAGGTCTCGCGCCGCGGTACTTCATGGAGACCGAGCGCTGGCTGGACGGGATCGAGCGAACGACCTCCGGCGGTGAGTCACAGAACTGGTCGTTGTTCTCGATCGTGTTCGAACAGATCGCACTCACGTTCTTCGAGCCGATCGACCCGGAGGCGTGGGCGGGTCGCTGACGCGTCAGCGAGCGGGTGTGAACGATGCGGGCAGGTGTTTTATCCCGTGGATGAAGTTCGACTGCAACACATCGGGCGCGCCGGTCGCCTCGATGTCTGGTATTCGTGCGAACAACTCGCGGAACATGACCCGAATCTCCCGCCGGGCGAGGTGGGCGCCGAGGCAGAAATGCGGTCCCGGCCCGCCGAAGCCCAAGTGCCGATTCGGATCACGGCGCACGTCGAAACGCAGTGGATCCGGGAAGTGGGATGGATCGCGATTCGCCGCGAGATAGAACATCGCCAACTTGTCGCCCTCGGCGATCATCGCGCCACCGAGTTCGATGTCTCGAAGAGCGGTGCGTCGCATGAACGTGACCGGACTGGCGAGACGCACGATCTCCTCGACAGCGGTCGGCGCGACGCCGTCGACGTCGGCCTTCCAGATCTCGCGCTGGTCCGGATTCTCGGTGAGGTACACCAGACCCCAGCTGATCGCATTGCGAGTCGTCTCGTTGCCCGCCACGACGAGCAGGATGAAGAAGCTCGCGATTTCGGACGCAGTGAGACGCTCGCCGTCGACCTCGGCATTCACAAGGATCGACGTGAGGTCGGTGCCGTCGCCGCCACGCTTCGACTCGGCCACCTGAGTCATCAGCTCCGCGAGCTCGCCGCCCGCCTGTAGTAGCGCGGTCGGGATGTCGACTGCCTCGGGCACATACTCCGGATCGCTCGCACCGAGAACGATGTTGGTCTGGTCGAACACGAAATCGAGCTCTGATCGCGGTACGCCCATCAGGTCACAAACGATCGCGAGCGGCAGTTGCGCCGCCACGTCGACAACGAAGTCGACCTGACCCCGATCGATGATGTCGTCAACGATCGAGGCAGCCTGCACATGCACGGATCTTTCGAGTCGCTCGAGCATGCGCGGCGTGAACCCCGCCGAAACGAGCTGACGCAGCCGTGCGTGCTTGGGATCGTCCATCGCGATCATCGAACTGAAGAAGTCGTTGAACTCCTTCGGAAGATCGATGACCGTGATGCCTCGCGCCGACGAGAACGTCTCAGGCGTTTTCGACATCTCGGTGATCAGGTCGTATTGCGTGATCGCCCATGCTCCGGGACCGTGAGGGATTCCGATTCCGCTCGTGTCGGATTCCGGAAAGAACGTAGGGGAGGTGTTCCGGAGCCCGGCCAGCTCGGTGTCGATCTGCGCTCGGGGCTGGACCCAGAAGTGCGGGAGCAGAGGGTTTTCAAGTCGCTCCGGCGTCGACGTCACGGGCGAAGCGTACGACGAAAGATGGGTCGACCGGAACGTGTGCGCTCAGCTCGTGATGCCGACGGGCGGAGGAAGGACGCCGGCGAGG
Source organism: Acidimicrobiales bacterium (assembly GCA_051011575.1). Classification (GTDB taxonomy): domain Bacteria; phylum Actinomycetota; class Acidimicrobiia; order Acidimicrobiales; family SHLQ01; genus SHLQ01. Next base: position 2,473 of record JBPCTR010000194.1, read on the forward strand.
AGCGAGTCCCAGTCCGAAATTCCGCACCCGTTGACGCGATCGACCGTCGTGTCCACGACAACCCCGTCGACGCCGTCATAGGTGCCCACGATCACGGCGATGTCCGGGCCGCCGTACTGCTCGGTGCAGACCTGATCCGTTGGTACGCCTTCGATGAGGCGAGTGCGCACATCGGGGTCGGCCAGACGCTCACATGCGGCTCGTTCCGAAAGAGAGACGTCGCCCGTCACCGTGGCCGTATCACCCAGACACGAGATGGTGTACCGGACCTCTTCGGCCTCGGGATGGGTGATCGTGATGTCGAGGGTCGCGATCGGGTAGGGACCGGCGCCGAGCGGTGGCTCGTCGGGGGCCAGGGTCGGGTCGGCGGCGCCATTGCCGGGATCGTCGTCGGGAGCGAGCGTCGGGTCGGATCCACCCGTGTCGCCGGTGACGACCGGATCGGCATTGCTTCCGCACGCCGCGAGCACGAGGGCCGTGATGAAAAGGGAGATGAACAGGGTGATCATGCGCTTCATGATGGTGGTACGTCGCCAATACGAGTTCGGTTCCCGTCCATGGTGACAAGCTTCCCCTTTTCTCCACGGAAGCTACGGCAACGCTCACCCGTCCGCAGGAATCCATACGGCTTCCGAACGCACCTGCAATACTTTTCCTCCCTAGACATTCCTGGAGGATCACCCATGGGCAAGTTCGATGATGCCGTCGCTTCGGCGAAGGCACAGATGAAGCAGCAGAAGATTCCGTGCAACGACGCGCTGCTCGAGGCGGTGGCGAAGTCGCTCGGGCCGTCGTTGTACAAGGCGGATGCCAGGCTCGTGGCCACCAGTCAGAAGTCAGAACTTGCCACGATCAGGAAGAACTTCCTCATCAAGAAGCTCGGCTGCAAGGACGACGCCAAGCTCGACAAGGCCATGGACAAAGCGATCGCAAAGATCGGTCCGTCGAACCGCCACAAGCTGCGGTCGGTCTTCTACTACGTCCTCGTCAAGGAGATGAAGAAGGAAAGCGTCTTCGTCTGAGCGGGCGATCGCGGTCGGCTTCGACCAATCCGGAGTCGACCGCGCCGGTATCGTGCACAGCCAACCCACCGATCAGGAGATCAATCCCATGGCCCAAACCGCACTTCGAGGCAACCCCGTCAACACTGTCGGAGATCTCCCAGCACTTGGTGATTCGGCCCCGGCCTACACCCTCACCGGGGCCGACCTCGGAGCGGTTTCATCGGCGGAGTTCACCGGTCAGAACGTGGTTCTGAACATCTTTCCTTCGATCGACACCGGCACGTGCGCAACCAGCGTGCGGACGTTCAACGAGCGGGCGGCCGGGCTCGAGAACACAACCGTGTTGTGTGTCTCCGCCGACCTGCCCTTCGCGGCCGGTCGATTTTGTGGCGCCGAGGGCATCGAGAATGTGAGAACCGGATCCACATTCAAGAACCCGGAGTTCCTCACGTCCTACGGCGTCGGCATGACCGACGGACCGCTCGAGGGTCTGTGCGCCCGCGCCGTTGTCGTGGTCGACGTAGACGGAACGGTCGTCCACACTCAGCTCGTCTCCGAGATCACCGAAGAACCCGATTACGACGCCGCGCTCGGGGCGATCGCCTGAGCGTCGAGCTCACCCAGCACCGATGAACGGCCCGGCAACTCGCGGAGCGGGCCCACCGCTTCTCATCGCCCTCGTCGGCGGATTCGCCACCGCCTGCTCGCTGCTCCTGCCGTGGATCACGACCGGGTCGAGATCCCGGTCGACGATCTCGCTCATCGGCAGCGCTGGCGCTCTCGACATCATCACCGGGGTCGTCCGGGTGGCCATCGTCGTGCTGTGGCTGGCAGTGCCGGTCGCCGTGGCCGTCGCCGGTCTCGCCGCGGCCTCCGGCCGACACCGGCCTTCGGCCTTTGTGCTGTTCGGCGTCGGCCTGTCCATGAGTATCGGGATAGGCGCTCTGCTCGTCACCGCTGCCGAAGCTGTCGCGTGGGGAGCGTGGGTGTCTGGTGTGTTCGCCCTCGCCACCGCCGCGTCGTCGATGATGGTCCTGCGGCGCGCATGAGCTCGGGAGGTGATCACCATGAGTGACCTCAACATCGTCTTCATCGACGAGCTCACCGTGGCCGATCCCGCATCGGTCGTGTCGTTCGGGAGGAGCGCCGATGTCGTCGTCGACGAAGCGAACCAGTACATGCACCGTGTCGTGGGCACCTTCTTTCACCAGGACAATGTGTGGTGGATCACGAACAAGAGCCGCCACGGTGTGCTGACCCTCGTGGGCGACACCGGCAAGGTGGCGCGGCTCCCACCCGAGGCCGTCTCCGCCCTCACCGAAGCCCACGGCCTCGTCCGATTCGAATCGGGTCCGAGTACCTACGAGATTGGGTGGAGTCGACCGGATGCCAGTCCGATGCTCGCTCCGACGATTGACCCAGGCGTTGACGAGATCGACGCCACAACCCAGTTCGGCGTGGTCGCGTTGAACGACGAACAGCGCCTCATGCTCGTCGCTTTGGCCGAACGCCAGCTCCTCGATTCATCGGTACCCGCCACCGACCTGCCGTCGAACGCTTCGATCGCCCACCGGCTCGGCTGGTCGCTGAAGAAGCTCGACCGCAAGCTGGACTATCTGTGCGCACGCCTGGACGGTGAAGGCGTGCGTGGTCTGCGAGGCGGTAAGGGGATCGAGGCGGTGGATCGACGAACCCGCCTCGTCGAGCATGTGATCGGAAGCGGACTCGTGACCGCCACCGACATCGATTTGCTTCAAACCTGAACAACAGGAACTTCACTGAAGTCGACGCATCGGTTCGCCGATGGAACCTACGGTTTCCATTCAGGCGGCGAAACAGCGAGGCTCCGATGCAGCATTTCGAGAATCCCACGTCCGACGGTCCTCCGGCCGGCGACTTCGGTGCACCACCACCGAGCCCGGCGAGTGTCGGGCAGCCGCTTCTCAGCGGCGCGTACGGGGCGCCACCGCCGGCCGTTGCTCCCCCCGCCCCATCGGGCGGTGGCGGACGCATCGCATGGATCGCGGCCATCGGTGCTGCACTTGCACTTCTGGTGGGCGGCGGATTCTTCGCGCTCGGTGCGCTCGGCGCCCAGGACGGTGCCGCCAGTCCAGAGGAGGCGGTCGATCGACTCATCGAGGCCGTCAACAACGAAGACTTCATCACACTTGGCGAGCTGATGGATCCGACGGAACGACGAACCATCGCCGAGCCGGTGATCTCCGACGTGCTTCCCGAACTCGTTCGCCTCGGGGTGTTCGACGAATCGCTCGATGCGGGTGCTGTCGATGGACTCGACTTCGAGTTGACTGACGTCACGTACCGAGTCGAACCACTCGTGGGGCACACCGATCTAATGGCTGTCTGGTTCACCAGCGGTTCGAGCAGTGCCTCGTTCCTTGTGGACGAGTTCCCGTTCGGCGACGCCGTCCGCTCGCGGTTCGGTGACGAGATGATCGACGAAGTCGGCGAACCGACCGAGATCAACACCACCGCGCAGACCCCGATGGTTCTCGTCGAACGCGATGGTCGATGGTTCGTCTCGATGTGGTTCACGATCGCGGAGGGATCCCGCATCGACTCCGGCCTGGATCTGCCCGTCCTCAGCGACATGCCGGCATCGAATGGAGCGTCGTCTCCCGAGGCCGCGGTCGAGGCGATGATCGACGAGATGGTCGAGTTCGACCTCGAGGGCATGATCGGACGGCTCGACCCCGACGAGATGGCCGCCCTGTATCGCTACTCGCCACTGTTTCTCGAGGAGGTGCAGGACGAGCTCGACTTCGCTCGTCGTGAGCTGAGCGCGAGCGGAGCTCGGTGGGACATCACCGACCTCGCGTTCGACGTCGACACGAACGGTGACGACGCCGTCGTGACGATCGAGTCCCTCACGTTCACGATCGACGCTGATGAGATCCAACTCGACGCTACGTATTCGACCACGCGAATCGAAGCCAACGCACGGGTCGATTTCGACGGTGATGTCTTTGAGGGCACGCTCCTCATCGAGCCCACCCGACTCGAGCTCTCCGGCTCGGGCGGCGGCGAGACCTTCGACGTCGAGGTCGTTCTCGACGCCGACGGCAATGCGATCCGCCTCGAGGGCAACGTCAGCGGAGAAAGCTTCCGAGGCGAACTCGCACTCGACGGCACGGGGTCGTGCTCGCGATTCGAGTTCAGCGGACTCGATGAATCCATCCAGGGTTGCCTCGAAGAAGAGCTCGGATCCGACGTGACCGGCACGTCGGTCGAGTCGATGATCGGGTGGATCGACCAGCTCGGGACGGAATTCCCCGGCTTCGACATCGCCGCCCGCCGGACGGACGGAGATTGGTTCGTCTCGCCGATGGGAACCGTGATGCACAACGCCGTGAAGGGCCTCGAGGGCGTCGAGCAGGGTGACTTCGACGACATGCTCGATCAGATGGCAGAGGCCTCCGACGCCGGAGTGATTCTCGACCTCATCGATCCCGACGGAATCACCAGCTTCGGCTCCGACCCCTTCGTCATCGAAGAGGGAACGGACGGGTTTGCCAGGATCGATCCGGTCGAGCCGACGAGCAACTCCCTTGATCTCCAGGTCGATTTCGGCACGACCGTGACCACGGGGCTCCTCGGTCCCAATGAAGAGAACGCGTACGTGGTCGAACTCCCGAACGCTTCCCTCGTGGGTGTGACCCTCTACGGGGCTGACGCCGTACCCGGAGGTATCGACGACCCCGTGCTGCGCGTGGTCGCACCCGACGGGTTCGAGATCGCCTACAACGACGACTACGACTCGCTCAACAGTGGGCTTCAGTTCAGCGCATTCGAAGCGGGCGAGTACCAGATCGTGGTCGCCGATCTCGCCCAGGGCACCGGGTCCTTCCAACTCACGGTCGAGGTTCAGCCCGAAGGTGCCGACCCGGCGACGATGATCGGGTACGACGACTTCAGGTTCCCTGTCGACCCGGGCACCGGTAGCGGCTCCGGCGGATCGCCGTCCGTGACGGTACCGCCGGCGTCCACCGCCGAGGACTTTTCGAGCCTCGGGCTGACGAGCGGTGGCAGCGTCTTCATGTCGGGCGCGCTCTCATCGTCCGGGTTCGACCTGTACGAGATCGAATTGATCGCGGGAGAGACGGTCACGATCACCCTGGAGGCCGACGAGGGTGAGGGCTTGTTCCCGCTCGACACGGTTCTGGTCCTTTCCGGTCCCGATGGATTCGTGGTGGCGGAGAACGATGACTCCAGCAATGTCGACCTGGCCAACCCGACGGACAGCGAGATCATCTGGACCGCCCAAGCGTCTGGCACATACGGCATCCAGGTTCGCTCGTTCGGCGACTTCGGAGAGGGCCCCTACGTGATCAGCGCCGAGCGGAACTGACCGCCGCCGCTACCGATTTGCCACCCTCGGCGACGTCGTCAACGATTGAACGACTCGCCGGGCATCGTCGCCCGACGGGACTGGGGGGACATCATGGGAGCGCTCGCTTGGATCGCCGGGATCCTGCTCATCCTTCTGCTGCTCATGGCCGGGACGATGAAGATCACGGAGCACGAGATGAGCCTCGACGTGGCTCGTCGTCTCGGTGTTCCGGATCAGATGTGGACGTACATCGGCGGCGCCGAGGTTCTGGGCGCCATCGGCCTCTTCCTCGGCCTGCTCGGTGGAGATCTCGAATTCATCGGGCTGATCGCCGCCGTCGGCGTGATCGCGCTTATGGCCGGTGCCCTGATCTATCACCAGCGCGCCGGAGATCCTCCGAAAGAGATGCTCGGTCCGCTGGTTGGTCTGTTGCTCACGATCCTCTACGTAGTGGCGATCGGCGCCCGCTGAGCAAGGTCGTCTAGCGTCGGCGCATGCAAACCGCCGACACCCCCTTTCGGTTCTACGACAACCGGCAGAAGTACCTCCAGTTCGTCACCACGACGAACGAGAAGTGGAAGGTCGCGGAACGCGCCGCGCGCGAGCTCGCAGGGCTCCGACCCGAGCCACCGGCGCTCCGACTCTTCGACGCGGGTGTCGGCGACGGAACCGTTCTGGCCCATCTCATGCGGGCGATGCATCGACGATTCCCGACCGTTCCGTTCTATGTCGTGGGCAAGGAAATCAGTCTGGAGGACGTGCGTCTCACACTCGAAAAACTTCCCGACCGTTTTATGGAGCACCCCCAATCGGTCGTGGTGATCACGAACCTGCACTATGCCGAAGCGCCGGCACTGGAGCCCAACACGCTGGAGAAAATGAAGCGGATGGTGTTCGAGCACGTGGAACTCGACGGAAGTGATTCCCACACCTTTGGGGAACAGCTTCGGGCACTGGACGACTTCATGGTCGAGAACTGGAAGGTCGCCCCGAGTCCCACCTCGGGCAACCCGCTCTACGTGACGCCGGCAGCGATGGTGATCTACCGGAAGGATCACGCCTTCGCGCTCGACCAGGTGATCCCGAGCCCCGACGATCGCAGAGCGGACTTCGACCTGATCCTGGCATCGCAGCCCTGGCGGTCGCGGACCGGTCCGGGCTTCAAGGTCGACCGAATTCTCGCACCCCTCAGTCGTAGTCTCCGTCCGAACGGGGTCCTGCTCGGTATCCAATCCCGTGGAGAGGATCCCGGACTCGAGATCGTGCAGGAGATCTGGCCGGGCGAGGATCCGTTCCCGGTCGACCGTCACGAGCTGCTACGTCACCTTCGCTCGGCGCTCGAGGACGAACTCGGCGACTACGACCTGATGGCCCTGCCCGAGGACGCGTCGACGCTCACCTATGAGATGCACACCCTGCCCACCGAGATCGACAACAACATCGGTACGTCGACACTGTTCGCAGCGTGGAACGCGGCGATCTACGTGGCGCAGATCGAGGATCATCGGGTCGAGACGGCTGCGCTCGATGGTCGCTACATCGACGCCACCGCCGACGTGCTGAAGCGGCATGGCGGGTTGTGGTTCAACGACGAAACGTTCGCGATCCGGAAGCTCTCTTAACGTCGATCGTCCGGGCGCCCTCGATTCGGGGCGCGGATTGCCGGATGCCGGCCTCCGCTCATCGTGCCTCGGAGCCGACGTCCGAAGGAATTCAGATGTCGATCGTGGCGGGGGCGGGGTTTTCGGCGGTTCCCAGCCTCGATGCCTCGGAGCCGTCGTCGCCGGGCGGGATCGTGGGGGTGTTGCCCGTCATCAGGTCGGCGAGGACGTTGTGGAAACGATGCAGCGGTTCCTCGAAACGGGGGGCAAGGGGCCCCGGCGGAACGGCGCCCCGGGTTAGCCCACGCTGACCACGTTGCACGATGTCGATGTCTTCGGCGTTCACGTCGAGCCAGAAGGTTCGGGTGGGGTCGAACGCCTCGTCCGACGCGTCGGCACCGCTCTTCGGGAGGAGCCACGTGCAGATCTCACTGGTGATGCCGGGGGCGACCGGATCGAGCTGCATCACGAACACATGGTTCGGCAGCACCGACAACAACACGTTGGGAAAGATCGCCACGAATCGGCCACTCACGGCGTCGGAGTCGTCGAGGCCATCGGCCGGCGGCAGGCTCAGCCAGTCGTCACGCTCGTCGCCACTCACCGGGGTGGTGGTCTGGCCGCAGTACATTCCCGGGCCCTGGTACCGGTAGTGGTCGTCGACGCGACTCACCTTCGCGAGCTCTGGATGCACCCAGGTGAGGTGGTAATACTCCTGGAAGTTCTCCGAGATCAGCTTCCAGTTGGCGCGTATCTCGAGACGCTGGTTGAGTCGCGGCTGCCAGTCGTCGAGCGCGTAGCCCTGCATGCGCTCGGGGAGATCACCGAGCCACTCGTGCAGCGGCATGGTCTCGTCGGAAAGACACGCGAACAGAAGCACGCCCCACGTTTCGACCCGGACGGGTGCCAGCGAGAACTCCTTGGCATGACGGGCTGGGTCGAAATCGTCGCGGGGGATGTCGTCGAATCGCGGCGTGGCTTTCAGCCGGCCGTCGAGGGCGTACCCCCAGCGGTGATACGGGCAGCGAAGGGTGGAGCCCACGTCGGCATCACACTCGTAGAGCTCCGTGCCGCGGTGTCGACAGGAGTTGAGAAAGCCATGCAGGGCGCCATCGGCGTCGCGGGTGATGAGGATCGATCGGCTTCCGACCGTTCGAACGAGCACGCGACCCGGCGCGGCATCGGCGGCGATCCCCACGCAGACCCACGCCGTTTCGAACACGCGCTCCTGCTCGGTGTCGAAGAAGTCGGTGTTCGTGTAGGCGACGGGATCGAGTCCGGTCGACGCGCCGAGTGATTCGCGGGTACCCGTCCAGAAATCGTCGGTGACCCAGCGGGGCCGGTACTCGCCAGTCGCTTCGAGGGTCATGGCAAAAAGATGCCACGAAGCGGACTTCCGGACCAACATCTCGAACGCGAATGGATCGGGCGAGCGGCGACGGTATCGTTACCAACCGGCCCGCATTGTCGGTGCCGAAGGCCCCCATCGTCCAGCGGCCTAGGACGCCTGCCTTTCACGCAGGTAACACGGGTTCGAATCCCGTTGGGGGTGCTGTTATTTGCGCTTGCGCAGAGCCACACCAGATTTGCCCGACCGACCGATTTCAGCGGTTCTAAAGGATTGGTGTGCTGGCGCTGGGTCCCCACTCGGCTGCCCGCGGACCGCCTCATGTCGTGGCCACATTCGGTGCAGAATCCAAAGCCCTACGGCGGTAGCCCGGCGCGCACGAGCCCCTCGATGAACAGCGCCCTTGTCTCGTGGTCCGGATAGATCAGACTCTTCTCCATCCTCGCTGCCGAGAACGTCGGAAGAAGCTCGACGATGCGCTCGGCGCTGTCCTTGGCCTCGTCCGCCCGATTGAGCAGACCGAGGGCTGCCGCTGATGCGAAGTGGGACTGCAGGTGGTTTCTCAATCGCAGCGCCTTGCGGGTCCAGGCGACCACGCTGTCGTAGGCGCCGGTGGCGAAATGGGCCCACGCCAGATCGTTGGCGACATCGAAACGCATCGGATCGTGCAGACTCAGCTGCCAGGCGCGTGACTGCGCGGCGATCGCCTCGGTCGGACGACCCATGGCCACCAGCGCAAGACCCAGCATGTGGTGGCCTGGCGTTGCGTGGGGGTTGGCATCGATCATCCACCGCGCATGCTCAGCCGCTTCCTCGGGAGCGCCGAGAAGGCTTGCGAGAATCGACAACGCGAATCGACCGAAGAAATCCTGGTCATCGAGCTGCATCGCCAGCTCAGCATCGCGCCGGGCGGTCTCGAAGGGAGTCGAGTCGTCGCCGAACCGCACGCCGAACATCACGGTCAGAGCGAGGCGAGCTCCTGCGGTGTGGGCGACCGGCGTCGCGAACCTCGGATCGAGCGCCCGCGCTTCCTCGAACAGCTCGAGCGAGGATTCGAGGCCGTCCTTGGTGAAACGATTCAGTTCAAATTGGCCGCGGATGGTGAGATCCCAGGCATCCAGCTGTGGACGCCGGGTTCGGCGCCGCCCGACCGCATCCCGCACCGTCGGCCGCACCCGGGTCGTCAGCTCCGCAACGAGCTCGTCCTGTAGGTCGAACAGGTCGCCTGCCGGGCGGTCGAGTTTCTCACTCCAGATCGTGGTGCCGGATTCGCCATCCACGAGGTGGGCAGTGAGTCGAATTCGGTCGCCGGCGCGGCGCACCGTTCCTCCCACGACGTGCGTGGCATCGAGCTCACGCGCCACCAGGCGAATATCGAGGTTCCGGCCTTTGTAGGCGAACGATGAGCCTCGTGGCAGTACAGCCAACTCGCGATCCATCGAAATCGCGCCGATCAGGTCCTCCGCAATCCCGTCGGCGAAGTACTCCTGTTCAGGGTCGTCGCTGAGGTTCTCGAAGGCGAGGACAGCAACGGTGGCAAGCTTCCGAGCAGCCGGCGACACGGATATTGGAGCCGCCGCGTCCATCGTTGCTTTCCACACACGTACCGTCCCGGGAACACCCTTGAGCTGCTGAAACCCACCGTCCATGAACTCGAAACGTCCGAGCAGCCCGTCTCGCACCGACTCGCTGACGGTGATCCCACCGGTGTCGGCGATCGACTCCAGCCGCGCCGCCACGTTGACGCCGTCACCAAATATGTCACCAGTCTCATCAACGATGATCTCGGCGAAATTGATGCCGATGCGAAGCATCATGCGTCGCGACTGCGCCAGCGTCTCGTTGCGAGCCTTCATCACCGCGTGGATTTCGAGCCCGGCCGCCATCGCCGCGCCAGAATCTGGGAATTCGATAAGCATCCCGTCGCCGGTCGTTTTGACGATTCGACCGCCGCGGTTGGAGATGATTGGGTCGACGGCGACGACGTGCGCGCGAAGTGCGGCCATGGTCCCATCCTCGTCGGCGGCCATCATCGCCGTGAATCCGACAACGTCAGCCATCATCACGGCCGCTACGTGTCGTTTGAGGGTATCCATCTCGACTCGACCGTACTGAAATGGCGTCGGCGCCGCGCCGTCCTGCAATTGAATCGGCACCAACTACGCTCTAGGACCTGAACGGGTCCCGACCCCGTCCGGGAGTTCGGGCCTTGCAGATGTCTGGACACATCACCACGAGTGGGCCGTGAGGAATTCGAACCCCCGATCCGTTGCGCGTGATGGAAAGATCGTTCCGTCCGTAGACGTTCGCACACTAGTGAGGAGTGCTGTCAGGGCGCTGCGGTGCAGGTGCCCGGGTCGGCGGTGATCGACCGGGGTGACAGCGCCGTCAGGTTGCCGCTGGCATCGAGCACGGGCGCGCCGTCGGCATCGATGATCCACGGCGCGTCATTCTCGGGCCCCAGATCGAGGAACCACCAGGTCACCGGCGACGCGGCCGGCAGGTGGAGTGTCACCGAGTCGGCAGGGCGAATGAATACCGATCGTTGGTCGGGGCCCAGGCTCCAGCGCACGTTCTCGGCAGCTCCGTCCCACACCGCGCTCGGCGCCGATGTGCCGTAGATCAGGTGGCTGCCGAACGTGTCGCTTCCCGTGGTCGCAATCGTTGCGGAGAAGATGCCACAGCCGCTCACGATCACCGGTGGCGCCGTGGCGACTCCTGCGTCGAAGCCTCCGGGATACGACGAGAAGGCCGTGCTGCCGTCGGCGTTCCGCGCCACATGGGTCGTGACGCGGGCCAAGCGCGACTCGAGAATCCATCCGATCGGTTCGGTGGTGATCGGGTCGGCCACCTCCACGTAGGTGTCGCCCGACGGGGAAAGAGCGCGATCGCCGGGGGAGAAGAGAAGGGCAAAGACGTTCGGCTCGCCGACCACGTCGCTCTCGGGGTCGGCCTCGGCGAGGATCTCCGCAGGGGTGCCCGTGTCGACGATTGTGTGAAATCGGCGTCGTAGCTCCCACGGCCGGTCGACCAGGACCTGTTCGGTCTCGATCAGATCTGCGGCCAGCGCCCATCCGAGCGGTTCGCCGAACGGTAGGGCGAGTTCGACCCAGTGCTGCCCGCTTCGGTCATCGACGGTGATCACCCGAACGACGGTTGCGTCGTCGACAGTGTTGCCCGAGAAGCTGGAACCCGGCTGTGTCGACAAGGCCAGAACACCGGTCACCGTCCTGGTCTCGTAGATCCGGCCCACATCGTCGGTCGAGGTGAAGGCCAGCGCCTCGGGCGCGAGACCGGTCGAGAGCTTGGAATTCTCCTCGATCGGTTCGACGACGGATCGAGGCGGAGCGACGCTCGTCGACGATGTGATCGTCGGCGCGGTGACAGGAGCCGATGTGGTCGTGGCCGCCTTCGCCTCCTCGGCGGGGACCGAGGGGGTGGTGGCACAGGAAGCGAGGACGAGAAGGGTCGCGACGAGTCCTGGTCGAATGATCGAGAAAATGCGCATCGCTGCTCCGTCGGCGCCGAATGGCCCATACCCATGGGTCGTATGACCCATGCGCGGAATCGGCCCGCACCAGGCCGGGTTACGGTCAGCGTCATGGTCTTCGGTCGACAGCCACTAGCTGCCGCGCTCGGCTACGCGCTCGGTGCGATCCCTGTCGCTGACGCGGTCGCTCGGCACGCGAGGTCCGACCAGAGCGACCTCCGCGAAATCGGTTCCCGCAACCCGGGAGCCGCCAACGTCAGTCGCCAGATCGGCAAGAGGTGGGGCTCAGCCGTATTCGCGGGTGACGTGGTGAAAGGTGCGCTCGCCGCTCACATCGGCCGCCGCGTGGGCGGTGCGGTCGGGGCGAACGTTGCCGCGACCGCGGCGGTTGTGGGTCACTGTCATCCGCCCGGCCGGGAGGGAGGCAAAGGGGTGGCCACGAGCATCGGTCAGGTCGTGGGCACCTTTCCCGGGTACCTTCCGCTCGACATCGCGGTCGGCGCGGCCACTGCAGCCCTACCGAAATGGACTCAGCGCAGCTGGGCGGCAACGTCGGTCGCATCGGCGGTTTGGGTGACGGCGGCGACCGTGGCCTGGCGCAAGGGGTGGAGCACCGGGCCCGACGCTCGGGCGCCCGCCGCGCTTCCTCTCGCTGCCGCACTCTCAAGTGCGGTGATCGCGCGTCGGTTCGCTGCAACCCCACTGGCCGAAGGGCCCCGAACGGACGACCGGTGATCGCGGTCGTCACCGATTCCACATGTCAACTCACCGTCGAAGAGGCTGATGCCGCCGGAATCAAAGTGGTGCCGATTCGTGTCCGAATCGACGACGAGGAGTTCCGGGAGGGTATCGACCTCAGTCCGGCTGAGTTCTACGACCGGATCGGTGACGGGGTGAACCTGTCGACCTCGCAGCCGCCACCGGGCGACTTCATCGCCACGTATGAACGATTGATCGACGATGGTGCGACCGCGATCGTTTCGGTCCACGTTGACGACGCGAGTTCGGGGACGATCAACTCCGCACGGGTCGCGGCTGCGACGGTGCCCGTGCCGGTCCACCTGGTCGATTCGAAGATGACATCGTACGGACTTGGGGTGCAGGCGTCTGCGATCGCCGACCTGGTCGCGGATCCGGAGATCGGTTTCGTCGAGGTGGATCGTCTGATCGAGTCACTCATCCCGGCAATCACCACCGTGTTCACTCTTCCCGACATCGACTACACAATGCGCGGTGGTCGCATGACGCTCCTGGAGTCGTTGGAAGTGGGCTCCGATGTGATGATCTTCGGCGGATCCGGAGGCGGCTACGACCTGCTGGGCAGCGGACAGACGGTCGAGGAACTCACCGACTCGATGGCGGCCGCGTTGCTCGAAGGCGATCACCTTCGCAACGTGGCGATTGCACACTCGGCCCCTCGCACGATCGAGTTCACCGAGCGGCTCGAGGAACGGATGCGAGCGAGCGAGCTGGTCGAGTCGGTGCATCGATATCGAATGAGCCCGTCGATCGCGGTGCACGCCGGCCCTCGATCGGCTGGCGGGTTCTCCTGGCCGATCAAAGAAAGGCAGTTCGTATCTCGGTGAGTTCGCCGAGGACAAGCGTGAGCAAGCCATAGATCAAATGGGCGGGCGCCGAGGGGTCATCGTCGTCGAGCGTCTCGTCGGCCTCGCTCACGTCGAGTCGGTCGCCGAGGACCAGTCGCATCTCGTTGATCGTGCTCATCCATGCGTCGGCGGTGGCGATACCGATCGTCGTCGAATCGAGACTGGCCTGCAGCTGGTCGATCGAGTCGAGGCGCTGCATGAGCAGTTGATCGTGAACGCGGTCGGCGAAGCCGGCATTGTGGTCGGGGTCGTCGGGATATGCGGTGGGGTAGAGGCGTCGGAGATCGTCGACCTCACCAACCAACAGCGCCTCGCGTAGCTGTTCCGACAGGCTGCGCAACAGCTCGTCCCACCCTTCGGGGAGGCTCACGTCGATCGAGTCAGGCCCGCCCACGGCGAACAGCCGAAGCGACTCGAATTCTCCACTCACGAGTCGTCCTTTTGCATCGTGGCCCACAGTCCGTGCTCGTGTAGGCGGGCGACGTCGATCTCGGCCTTCTCACGAGTGCCGTTCGATACGACGGCTCTACCCTTCTCGTGCACGTCGAGCATGAGCTCGGTTGCCTTTTCGCGCGAGTACCCGAAGAGCTTCTGGAATACGAAGGTCACATAGCTCATGAGGTTGATCGGGTCGTTCCAGACCAGCACGATCCACGGCGTGTCCGAATCGACCTCGAACCCGGTGTCGATGTCCGGATCGGCGACCTCGAGCGGCGAGCTCATGCCGGAACCTCCGAGGGTGCGGGAGCCATCTGCACCTCACGGCCAGGTCGAGACGCAGTGCGCACCCAGTGCGTTGCGACCGCGGTCCACAACAGAACGGATCCGGCGATGTGGAGGCCCACGAGAAATTCGGGAACGCCTAGGAAGTACTGCAGATACCCGATGCCTCCCTGGGCCACGGCGATCCCGGCGATCACGCGCAGACCCTTTGTTGATTCCGCCGGCTCGTTGCGGGCTCGCCACAGACTCCACAGGATCATGGCCACGAGCGCCCATGCGATGAGGCTGTGGAACCGGGTGACCTCTCGGATGTCGAACCCGAGTCGCGCGATCGCTTCGCCCGACTCGTCGCTGCCGGTGTGCGGCCCTGAACCCGTGACCAGCGTTCCGACCACGACGAGCACGCTCGTGATCACGAGCATCGCGAATGCGCTGCTGCGGGCTCCGGAGAGTGGATTCTCGATCTCTGTCTGCCGTGCCCGCACGTCGAGCACGACACCGATGAAGATCAGGACGATCGACAGGAGGAAGTGGCCGAGCACGACGCGAGGGTCTAGTTCGGTCCGCGTGACGAGCATGCCTAGAAGTACCTGACCGACGAACCCAGCGATCATCGCCATGAGCCACGGGATCAGATCGGGCCGACCCCGCCGTGCCGCGATCCAGGCCGCGATCACCGGGATGATCGCGAGTCCTGAGATCACGCGATTGCCGAACTCGATTGCCGAATGAAACGCGGGCGCGTCGAGCTCGGTGTTGACGGAGCACGTGGGCCAGTCGGTGCATCCGAGGCCGGATCCAGTGAGCCGCACGACCGCTCCGGTGACCGTGATCGCCATGAGCCAGACCAGGGTGACGCGGGTCCATGTCTGCAGGGAGCGACCCCACGCACGCAGCTGATCGGCCGATCCGGTCATGGGTGCAACGATACGCCGGAGGCCCGTGGCCGAAACGCCCGCGGCCGGCCCTACTATGAGCGGGTGACCACCGTGGCAGCCAGCCCGACCTCGACGCGTTCCACCTTCGCTGCATACGTCGCGCTCACGAAGCCTCGGATCATCGAGCTTCTACTCATCACCACGGTTCCCACCATGATCGTGGCCGAACGCGGACTCCCGGGTGTCTGGTTGATGGTGGCGACGGTCATCGGGGGCTCGCTTGCCGCCGGTGGAGCGAACGCCGTCAACATGTACGTCGACCGCGACATCGACAAGATCATGAAGCGCACCGAAGGTCGACCCCTCGTCACGGGCGAGATCGAACCACGCAATGCCTTGGTGTTCTCGATCGCGCTGCTGGTGCTTGCCGGTACGTGGTTGGCCGGATTCGTGAACCCGCTTTCGGCGGTGCTCGCCCTGAGTGCCGCGGCCTTTTATATCTTCGTCTACACCCTGTGGCTGAAGCGCACTTCGCGTCAGAACATCGTCATCGGCGGTGCCGCCGGTTGTATGCCCGTCCTCGTCGGATGGGCGGCGGTGACCAACGCGGTCGCATGGGAACCCGTCGTGCTGTTCGGGGTCATCTTTCTCTGGACTCCGCCCCACTTCTGGGCGTTGGCGGTCAAGTACCGCGATGACTACTCGGCGGCGAACGTGCCGATGATGCCGTCGGTCGCGAGTCTCAGCTCGACCGCGAAGCAGATCGTTGCCTACACGGTCGCCGTGTGGGCGCTCTCCGTGGCTTTCGTTCCGATCGCCGACATGGGGTGGATCTACCTGGTTGCCGCCGCCGTGTCCGGCGCAGCGTTCACCGGGTACGCGGTCGCCTTGCTGCGCGATCCGACACCGGAGCGGGCGATGAAACTGTTCACGTTCTCGATCACCTATCTCACGGTGCTCTTCGTTGCGATGGCGGCTGACCAACTCATCTTGTGAGCAGGGAATCGGCCACACGACGATGAGGCCGATTTCACACCGAGAAAACCCCGCGTAACGGCGCGCGGTGTTGGTGGGCGATCGAACGTAGGAAGTAATGTCCGAACTTGCCGCAATGCGCCTGAATTCCGCCTGACCCGCCTACCATCGGGGGGTCCGGTTCCGAGGGTGACCGTGACCTGTCCGAGGGTGACCACGACGAGATGACCACGACTGAAGCCAACATCGATTCTTCCGACGCGACCGCCGAGGCCGAATCGTCGGGTGACAACATCTACCTGCTGTTCGCATCGAACGATCACAAGACGATCGGCCGCCTCTGGATCGCAACGAGTCTGATCTTCCTCGTCGCGGTGAGCGTGCTCTCCATCGTGACCGGAATCGAACGTGCCTCCCTCGACGGCATCGACGTGTTCAGCGCGCTCAGCGACTATTTCCAGGGCTGGACGCTCGTCCGTACGGCCAGTGTCTTCCTCGTGGCACTTCCGCTCTTCATCGGCATCGCGACGGTCGTCGTGCCGCTGCAGGTCGGCGCCGGTGGAATCGCTTTCCCCCGGCTTGCTGCAGCCGCATTCTGGAGCTGGCTCGTCGCCTCGGGAGTGCACATCGCATCGTTCATCGCCGACGGCGGCCTCGGCCCCGACTTCGGCACCAGCCGCGATGCCACGCTCCTCACCCTCACCTCGCTGGGCTTCCTCGTCGTCTCGTTGCTCGCCGCGTCGTTGTGTATCGCCACGACCGTCATCGCGCTCCGACCCACCGGAATGACGCTGCTTCGGGTTCCCGCATTCTCCTGGTCGATGCTCGTGGCCACCTCGGTGTGGCTGCTGTCTCTGCCCGTGCTGATCGCCAACCTCATCTACGCCTGGGCCGATCTCCAAGGCCGCGACCCGATCGCCTTCGGAAACCCCGATCGCCTCTGGTCCGACCTCGAATGGGTATTCCAGCAACCCCAGATCCTTTCCTTCGCTATCCCGGTGCTCGGTGTCCTCGCCGAGATCGGACCCGTCAGTGCGAAGGTGCGTCAAGCAAATCGCGAAGTCCTGCTCACGCTCATCGGGCTGTTCGGTGCACTCAGCTTTGGCGCCTGGGCCCAGCACGCGTTCAGTCGTGGTGCCGATCCGACCTTCGAGGACGGCAATCTCATCTACGAAGAGGCGCTCTACGTGCTCTTCGGCCTCGCAATCTTCCTCCCAACGATCGGTGTGATCGGTGGGGTCGCCGACACCATTCGTCGTGGCAGCGTTCCCAAGCCGAGTGCGGCACTCGTCGGTGCCACCGCCGGAGCTCTTCTGCTCCTGGTGGCGGTCGTGGTCGGTGAACTCCGGGTCATCCCGCTCTGGGACGCGCTGCACGAGGACAACGTTCTGCTCTCGTCGGCGACAGCGCAGTTCACGGCGGTCATCGCGGCGGTTACCGCGTCAGCGGTTGGTGCACTCGCCTACTGGTCGCCCAAGATCTTCGGGGGATACGTCAAGGAGCCCCTCGCGATCATGGCGGTTCTGGCCCTGCTCGCTGGTGGGGTCGTCGCCGCGGTCGCCGACATCGTCTCGGCGTTCCTCGGTCAGCCCGACATCAGCATTTCGTCGGCGGTCGACTCCGGCGTGGAGACCCTCAACATCATGGCCACGATGGGACTCGTCATGATGGCGCTCGGCGCCATGTTGTTGGTTGGCTCCCTGCTCACCGCAGCCGGCAGCGGCGAGGTTCTCCCCGACGATCCGTGGGACGGCCATACGCTCGAGTGGGCGGCACCGTCGCCACCACCGATGGGCAACTTCGTCGAGGAACTCGCACCGGTCGTGTCGGCGGCTCCGCTGCTCGATGAGTTCGAGGAGGTCAGCTGATGGCAGCCGAAGCCCTGGCGGCGCCCCCGGCGCCCGTACCCGCACGAAGCCGCACCGTCCTCGTCGGCGCCGCACTCGCTGCCGCCTCCGCGATCATGGTGTTCGCTGGACTGTTCGGCATCTACGTCTCTCTTCGCCAGAACAACGAATTCCTGGTCGAGAATCAGCTTGGCGGCACGCTCTGGTTTCCCGAGGGAGCGGTTCAAATCGCGCCCGGCACGATGATGATGTTCACGACGTGGATCTCGGCGTTCACGATCACGTGGGCGGTTCAGGCGGTCCGCAACAGCGACCGCACCAACGGATACATCGCGATGGGCCTCACCGTGCTCATGGGTGCAGCGGTGATCAATCAAGCGGTCTTCGCGGTCGTCGATTTCGGGATCCCGATCGACCGGTCACCGGCTGCGTTCATGCTCTACGTGCTGTACGGCTCGTACATCGTCTTCCTCGCCTCGGCGATCGGTTTCGTGCTCCTGATGTTCGTCCGAGCACTCGCCGGGCAGTTTGATTCCCGCAACGCCGACGGTGTTCAGGCCGCGGCGCTCTATTGGTACGCAACGGTCATCGTGTACGCCGTCCTGTGGTACACGATCACCATCACGAAGTGAGTCCACGATGATTCCAACCGGTCTCAAGCTCTATTTCGGCATCGCTCTGGCGGCGCTCACCGCTGCGGTCATCGGCGGTTACACCAGCGGAGGCGACGGGGTCGGTCCGATCAGCGCCGGCTACAAGGGCGGTGTCGGCGACCAGGTCAGCTACACGATCTTTCTCGGCGTCGCCTTCGTGGCCGTCGTGGTCGGCAGCATGCTCACATACTTCCGCGACGCCGACCCCGAAGCGGTCGCCGAAGCGATGGGCCGCTCGGAGGCACCGGTTGCTCAACGTCCCGTGGCCGAATCGATTTGGCCGGTGATCACGGGCGCCGGAGTCGGTGCGCTCATGGTCGGACTCGCCGTCAGCCCCCTCCTCTTTCAGGTCGGGCTCGTCGTCCTCGTGCTCGTGGCCTTCGAATGGACCATGACGGCCTGGGCCGACCGCGTCACCGGAGACGCCGAGACGAACGAGAAGCTCCGCGACCAGATCATGGGTCCATTCGAGATACCACTCCTCGGATTCCTGGGTGCTGGCGTGTTCGTGCTCGCGATGAGTCGCATCCTCCTCGCAACGAGCGAAGCAGGCGCCGTGGTTGTTGGTGGCGTCGTGGCCGTCCTCGTGTTCACGACGGCGATTCTGATCACACAG
>JBPCTR010000195.1:0-6979 GCA_051011575.1 Acidimicrobiales bacterium
TCTGCCAGTCGGGTCGCGCCTCGCCCGGCGCGTCCATGAACTTCTCGTAGATCCGCAGGCGGCGCTCGGCGTTGTTGCGGGCGAAGTCCTCTTCGCCCCAGGTGGCGGCCGGAAGGATGATGTCGGCGTACGGGGTCGAGTCGTTCTCGTAGATCTCCTGATGGACGATCACGAGTCCGCCCGCATCGATGCGGTCCTTGAGCTGTTGGAGCGCCGTCTCAAATCGCGTCGACGTTACTTCCGGGCCTTTGGACTGCAGTTCGACGACCGCCTTGCGCAGGGCGTCGGTGGCACCCATCGCACCAAGCCAGTTGGTGCCGACGATCCAACGGAACCGCGTATTGCCCTCGACAAGCCAACGCTCGGTGTCCATCTCGACTTTGTGGCCCTCGAACTCGTGCGGCGACTTCTCCATCGGATAGCCCGCACCCTTTTGGCCCCCGCGCTGATGTCCTCCCATGCGGGAGATTGCTCGTCCTTCGCGGCCTGTCGAGCCGATCAGGACCCCGAGGTTCCCGATCGCCGCGGTGTTCTCGTAGTTGTGCGACCAGTACACACCCTTCTCGAACAGCACCGTCGTTTTGGGCCGCTCTCCCCCACCTCCGGTGATGAGTTCGGCCGCACGACGAATCTTGGCGGCCGGCACCCCGGTCTCCCGTTCGGCGCCGGCAAGGCTGAAGTCATCGGTGCTGAGCAGCCAGTCGCGGAACTGGTCGTAGCTGCGTCCGAACCGAACCCGGCGCCACTTTCCCTCGGCATCGAGCTCCTGGCGGCTTGCCGTGTAGCGATCGACGAAGTCGGCGTCCTCCCAGCCGTTTTCGATGATGAGCCGGCAGATCGCCATATAGAGCGCGGTGTCGGTACCGGGCTTCAGTTGGAGGTGTACACCGCCGTTCTTCTCGGCGTAGTCGGCCGTGAAGGTCTTGCGCGGGTCGACGTACACGATGGTGGCGCCTCCCGGCTGTTGCCAGGTCGTGAAGCGCACCGTCTTGGTCTCGTACGGGTCCGATCCCGCGATGAAAAGCACGTCTGCCACTTCGTCGTCGGCGAAGGCGGCGCTGAACGCGTCGATTCCACAGTCGGAGAGGCCAGGAACGTCGTCGCCCTCGGCGGGCGCGTGGTGCGGCGAGTAGTTCGGCGAACCGATCGATCCCAGTGCGAGCTTCGAGCCGGCGAAGACGTTCTCGTAGAACTCGTACGAGTAGATCTTCATCCCCCATGCGAGCTCGCCGTGTTCGGCGATCGTGTGGGCGGACAGTTGGGCCACGAGGTCGGTGGCCATGTTCCACGGGATCGACACGAGCGTGCCATTCACCCGCAGCAGCGGCTGCTGAAGCCGGTCGGAGGTCCGACCGTTTTCGGAGTACACCTTCTGGGCGAGCTGACCGCCACGAGTCGAGTGGGTGCCACCCTTGTTCACGACCGGGGTTGTCGGGTCGGGGAGAATCACCACGTTGTTGAGCTCGCCATCCACCCGGACGACGTTGTGCATGTTCTCCGAGATCCAATGGCCGGTGAGCGGCGCCGACGGAAAGTCGACCGCCAGCGCGTTGTTGTCGGCGGCGGTCCCGCCTTCCTCTCCCACCGGCCACGTGTACACCTTGTACCCGCACGCGACGGGGCAGTACTCACAGCAGGTCGTGTGCACGGTGGCGTCGGCGGGCGGCAGCGGAACCGGGTCTCCCGAAGCGGTCGTCATGACGACACCCCCGCCTCAACCGGTTCTCCGACGGCGAAGAGCCCTTCGCTCACGAGATTGTCCTGCCTCCCATAGATCAACCGGAAGACTCCGGTCGCATACACATCGTCCTCGTCGATCTCGAGAAGGATCCGCGGGAGGTTCTGCGTGGCCTGTCCGAATGCGGGAACGCCGTCGCGGCTGAGGTCGAACGACGTGAAGTGGCACGGGCAGGGGCCGAGCGCATGGTTCTCCACGTCGTATGTCGTGATGGGGCAACCCATGTGGGTGCATTGGTTCGAGAAGGCCACGAGGTCGGCGTCAGGGCCGATGCCACCCAGGGTCGTTGCCCCGGTCCTCACCGCAAGGTTGGAGAGTACCTCGAAGGGGTAGTCGAAGAAGACAGGTTCTCCGACCTCGAAGTCGGCGAGCGCTCCGACCTTCAGGCGTGGAAATGACGCCAGCCGGGCGGCCGTGGCTCCTCCGCCGTCGCCGTCGGCGAGAACGAAGCCGATCGGTACGAGCACCCCGGCTCCCACGAGCGCTCCGGCGGTCGCACCGCCGAGCAGAAAGTCGCGTCGTCTGAGTTGCACTGTTGCCTCCGTGTCGGTTGGACGAGCGGCTGGTCGTCTGATTCGAAACGTACGGTCGGCTCCGATGGGCCACTAGGGACGTTGTGCTCTACGTGGTGGCGTGGTCGATTCGTACCGTCGAGTGCATGTCCTCGGAAGTGCGCGTGAAAGACGGAATGTTCCTCGGTGCTCTGGGTGCGATGACGTCGTTCGTCGTCGTCCTCCTGCTCGGCGCCGCATCCTTCGGCATCGGGTTTGCGCCCGATGCAGAGGAGCGTGCTGCCATCGCCGCCGAACGTGCTCGAAACGTGGGGGCCGGCGATGACGCTCGTATCTACGCGACCCGCTGCGCGTCGTGTCACGGAGCGAGCGGGCAGGGTCACATCGGCCCATCGTTCGATCGGGTGTCGGAACGATTCGAAACCCCCGAGGAGCAGGAAGAGGTCGTGCGCAACGGCCGCAACACGATGCCCGCATTCGGGGGCGTGTTGTCCGACGAGCAGATCGCCGCCGTCGTGGCCTACGAGAGGACGGTTCTCGACGGCGGGTGAGCATGTTCTGTGGCGCCTGCTCTAGATTCGGGGCGCTACCACCATGACCGACCAACCCGACGACCTCCAGGCGATCCTCGACTCGCTGCCGATGCTCTTCTTCCAGAAGGACGCGCACAACACGATCCTTCGGACGAACAAGGCAGCCGCAGATGCGATGGGGTGCGCGGTGGCCGACCTCGAGGGCGCGCTCACAGCTGACTGGTTCCCCGACGAGGCCGAGGCCTACCACGCGGACGACCTTCGGGTGATTCGGTCGGGGCTTCCCGAGACGGGCATCGTCGAGCAGTTCCAGCCCAATGACTCCGAGAAGCACTGGACCCAGACCGACAAATATCCTCGCCGTGGCGAGAACGGCGAGGTCGACGGGGTCTTCGTATTCGTGCACGATGCGACCGCGCAGACCCGCGCTCAGATCGATCTGCGCGCGAGCGAGGAGCGGCTGCGCACCATTCTCGACTCCGAGCCGCAGTGTGTGAAGGTCCTCAACCCCGACGGAACGATCGCGGAGATCAATCCGGCGGGACTGAGGATGGTGGAAGCCGACTCCCTCGAGGAGGTGCTGGGTGCGCTCGTCTACGACGTGATCGATCCTGAACACCATGCGGACTTCGCGGAGCTCCACCGCTCGGTGATGGCGGGAGAGGCCGGCACTCTCGAGTACGAGATCATCGGCCGCAAGGGCACCCGGCGCTGGATCGAGACGTACGCGGTTCCGATGACCGGCATCGAGCAGAGCTTTCTTGCGATGTCACTCGATGTCACCGAACGTCGCGAGGCCGATCAGAAGCAGCGGGAACTCGAGGCTCAGCTGCGTCATGCGCAGCGTCTGGAGAGCATCGGTCTTCTCGCCGGCGGGGTCGCTCACGACTTCAACAATCAGCTGATGTCGATCATCGGCAACACCGAGCTGGCATTGACCTACGTCGATGAAGAGTCGCCAGCCAGTCGCAAGCTGCACACGGCGCTGCGATCCGCCCAACAGGCCGCCGAGCTGTGCGATCAGCTCCTGACCTATGCGGGTCGTCGACCCGCGCAGTTGAGACCGACCGACATCACCGAAGTCGTCGGCGCCAACCATGACCTCCTTCGGCTTCCGATCCCATCCAACGCCGAGCTGGCCTTCGACCTCGACGTCGGTGTCGAAGACGCGCTGCTCGATCCCACCCAGGTCAGTCAGGTTCTGGTCAACCTCGTGGCCAACGCGGCCGACGCCCTCGGCAACGACGGCGGACGGGTCGAGATCAGCACGGGAACTCGCATGGTGACCGCTGCCGAGTTGGCGCAGTCGGTCGCTCCGGTCGACAACTCCCCGGGCGTGTACGTCTGCGTTCGCGTGAGCGACTCCGGATGCGGGATGAGCCCGCACACCATGGAGATGATCTTCGAACCCTTCTTCACCACGAAGTCGAGCGGTCGAGGCCTGGGCCTCGCGACCACGCTCGGCACCATCGTGTCGATGGCCGGCGCTCTGCTGGTGACTTCGACGCCGGGTCTCGGGTCGGTCTTCGAAGTGTTGTTCCCCGTTTCCGGGGAGACGCCCTCGATCGATCTCGAGGAGCCACGGGCAAATCATGAGCATCACGATGGTGGCCTCACGATCCTCCTCGCCGACGACGACCCCGCGGTGCAGGAGGTTCTCAGACAACACCTCGAGAGCGCCGGGTTCGGCGTGCTCACCGCCGATGACGGAAACCAGGCAGTCGACCGATTTCGGAGCGCTCCCGATGACGTCTCAGCACTGGTTCTCGACCTGGCGATGCCCGGTCTCGACGGAGTGCAGGTCTACCGGGAGATAGCTGCGATGGCCCCCGACGTTCCGGTGCTCTTCTCGAGCGGCCATCCCGAAGGCGCCATGATGCAGACCTTCGCCGACAAACCTCACGTCGATTTCATCAACAAGCCGTACAGCGGCGTCGAGCTGCGGGCAAAGCTGGATGGAGTGCTGGCCAACACGCCGCTGCGAACCGAGTGACTACGGTGGGCTGATGTCCGACCCCAAGAGTGATCCGCCTGCCGAAACGATCTCCGATCTTCGCAGCAGTTTCTTTTACGGCTCGCGCAGCAATCTGAACGTGAAGTTCGCCCGGGACCTGAGCGATGCCGAGTTCGGTGACTTCCTGGCGGAGCTGTTCGACGCCCTCGGCGGGGCGATGGACACGGGTGACGCGTCGGAGATGACCGACGTGACCTTTCGGTGGCAGGCGAAGGCCTACAAGAACCATCTCGGTGACCCCGCCGACTTCCGTTTCAAGTACGACGACGTGCCGTTCACCGCGATGACAAAGCCGCTCGCCGAGTGTCGCCTCTTGCTGCTCACCTCGAGCGGCCACTTCGTCGACGGCGACGACCCCGAACCGCTCGGCGTGAAGGACATGAGCCAGGAGGAGGCCGAAGCGCGAATCACCGAGTTCGTGAAGGTGGAGCCGAACCTGTCGAGAATCCCGATCGACACTCCCCCAGATCGATTGCGCGTGCTCCACGGGGGTTATCCCGTGCAAACGTCGATCGCCGACAACCAGGTGGTACTCCCCCTCGAACACCTGCGCACGCTCACGTCCGAGGGCGTGATCGGCGACTTGGTGGAGGATGCATACTCGTTCGTTGGGGCCGCCGCCCAGGGCGCCATGCGTTCGAAAACCGGCCCCGCCTGGGCCGAGATGGCGAAGGACCTCGACGCCGACGCCGTTCTTCTCGTTCCGATTTGACCGGTCTGTCACGTGTCGGTCGGACACGTTCAGCGGGCCTTCGAGTCGGCCGGTCTTCCTTGCACGAGTGTGTACGTTCGATCCTTTGGCCATCTGCCATCGCTCATGGGCTTGAGTCGTGCCGTCATCACCGATCATCCGATGGGCCGGCCCCTCGGGCGCCCCGGCGACAACACTCGCCAGCGCGCCGTGGTCGAGAAGGCACTCGGCCTGCTCGGCGCCGAGTCGCAGACGATCGTCGACTTCGGCCTCTCCTACCTGGACTGACGAATGGTCACGCCGACGGTGGGCGTCCTCAACGAGGGACCTCTGCACGCGTCACTGAAGGAGTGGTATCGCCGCCCGGGCGATCGGGTGGAGCAACCGCTTGACGGGTTCGTGATCGACCTCGTGCGCGGCGACACGCTCATCGAGATCCAGACGCGTGGATTCTCTGCCATGCGCAAGAAGCTCGATCACCTGCTCGACCGATATCCGATCCGGGTTGTACATCCGATCGCCGCCGAGAAGTGGGTGGTGAAACTCGACCCCGAGACCGGCGAGGTGTCCCGCCGAAAGTCACCCAAGCGCGGCATCCCGGCCGACGTGTTCGGCGAGCTGGTCTCGTTTCCCTCGCTCGTGAGCCATCCCAACTTCACGCTCGAACTCGTGATGATTCGCGAAGACGAGGTCCGCCGCGCTGATACGAAGAAGGGATGGCGTCGCGGCGGCTGGGTCGTGGACCACCGCGAACTCGTCGAGGTCGTCGACCACCTGATTCTCGACTCCCCGGTCGCGCTCGGCGAACTTCTGCCACCCGGCCTACCCCAGGTGTTCACCACCGCGGATCTGGCCACCGCCCTCGGTCGCACCCGACACGTCGCCCAGGACGTTGCCTACTGCCTCAAGACCGCCGATGCGATCCACCAGATCGCCCGTGATCGCGACGGTATTCACTACCGATTCGGCCGACCGGACGGGGAGTGAGTGCTCGGTGGATGCGAGGGCTCAGCCGTCGACGGATGCGACGAGCGTGACCGAGACCGTCTCGACCGAGTCGGTCGCCGGCGCGATGATCACCGACTGGCCATATCCGGGCTCGCCCTCGAGCGAAAGCGAGACCCAGGCGGCACCGAGCGTCCGATCGTCGGGTGGCGGCGACCATTCGAAGGGTTGCTCGTTCACCCACGATTCGTAGAAGGAAAGGATTTCCTCCAAACGATCGCCCGCGTAGAAGAGCTGCAGGTACGAGCCTTCCGGAATTCCCGGAAGCGAGTCGATCACGATCTCCGGACCGTCCGGGGCCGGGATTGCGAAGCCCGATGGTACGTCGACGGTCCGGCTGCCGGAATCGTCAGAGTCAGCCGACTCGGACACGGTCTCAGACGAGGAATCGTCGCCACCGCCACAGCTTGCGAACGCGAGTAAACACATCGAACAAAAGAGGACCAGAGGTATCCGCCGCATGAGAACACCGTCGCATCCGGGCAG
>JBPCTR010000196.1:0-31223 GCA_051011575.1 Acidimicrobiales bacterium
GGGCGGCCCTTCGCATCGAGTAGGCGAACTGCAGCAGGTTGCGAGAGTGGTCGGCCATCGAACCCGAAATGTCGAGCAACAACACGAGAGGCCGGGCCTTGCGCTTGCGATCCATGCGCAACAGTTCGGGCGCGGCATCGTTCAGGTTCATCGCGCCGCGGGCCATCCGGCGAATGTCGAGCACGGCTCCCGATGGGTCGCCGCAGTACCGGCGGGTTCGTCGTCGAGGCGGTTCGAGCCGAATGCGGGCGATCATGCGCCGAACGGCGGCGAGCTCCGCTTCCGAACAGGTCGAGAATCGCTTCGTACGTTCGATCTCGAGCGACGACGCCTGCAACCCGAGCACGAGTGGTGCTTCCTTCGACTCCTGGTCGCCGGGTTCAGCGTCGGGCACGTTGATGGTGCCGGTCGAACCCTGCGGCACCTTCATGTCCTTCACCTTCTTTCGCTCCGCCCCCTCGGGCACGTGCAGGAAGAAGCGGCGGAACACCTCGTCATAAACCGGGATGTGGTCGCGTCGATGCACGAGCGTGGTGCGGCCGCACCAGTACACGTCCTCCTGGTCCGACGGCGTGAGCTCGGCAACCGCCGCGCAAAAGGCCAGCACGTCGTCGGTA
Source organism: Acidimicrobiales bacterium (assembly GCA_051011575.1). Classification (GTDB taxonomy): domain Bacteria; phylum Actinomycetota; class Acidimicrobiia; order Acidimicrobiales; family SHLQ01; genus SHLQ01. The sequence continues at coordinate 618 of JBPCTR010000196.1, forward strand.
CCCACCGGCAGGCCGTGATCGCGCAGCGCCGTGCCGAACTCGACGAATCGGTCGACGATCCCTGGATCGGCGAATTCCTGTTCCGACGTCGAGTCAGCCATCGACGACGCGGCCGATGTCGGACGTCACCAACTCCAGATCGTCTCGATCCTTGATAACCGAGCCAATTGTGTCGACCGCACTTTCGCCATTGAGATCCTGGGCATCGATCGCGCCGAGCGCCTGCACCCAGTCGAGCGTCTCGGCAACACCGGGCGGCTTGGCCAGGTCCAGATCGCGCAGACGGTGCACAGCATCGACGACTTTGTGCGCGAGCGTCTCGGCAACAGCGGGCGCCCGTACCCGCACGATGTCGACCTCCTCTGCGACCGTCGGATAGCCGATCCAGTGATACAGACAACGCCGCTTCAGGGCGTCGTGAAGCTCACGGGTTCGGTTCGAGGTGAGAACGACGATCGGTCGGCTCGGGGCGGCGACCGTGCCGACCTCGGGGATCGTGATCTGGAAGTCGGACAGCAGTTCGAGGAGGAAGGCTTCGAACTCGTCGTCGGCCCGGTCGATCTCGTCGATCAGGAGCACGGCGTCGCCGCCCGCGCGCAGAGCCCGAAGAAGCGGACGTTCGAGCAGGAACTCCTCGCTGTACAGGCCGCGGATCGTGTTGGCGTCGGTGAGATCGCGTTCCGACAGCGCCCGCACGTGGAGCATCTGGCGGGCGTAATCCCACTCGTACAACGCCTGGTGGGTGTCGATGCCCTCGTAGCACTGCAAGCGAATCAGCTCCCGACCGGTCAGCTGCGCAATGCACTTGGCGAGTTCGGTCTTGCCGACGCCCACCTCACCTTCGACGAGGAGCGGTCGCCCGAGGCGCAACGCGATGAGTGCGGCGGTGCCAAGCCCCCGGTCGGCCAGGTAGCCGACGCTGCGGAGCTGTTTCTGGAGGTCGGCGACGCTGGCGGGTGCTTCGGAGCCTGTACCTGTCACGCCGCGATCAGTCGTTCGACGAGCCGAGAACGATGTCTCGGATGGGGGACCCACCGTCGACGAGCTTGCCCTCTCGTTCGAGGAGCGTGCGCCAGGATGTGGCGAGGTCGTCGCCGTCTTCGGCGATGCCGTCGAACGTGAAGTCGCGGGCATTGCGGCAGACCTTGGTCGGGCTGCAGTCCGCATCCGCGCTCGCCTCGTCGGCGTTGCTCCACACGTCGCTCAGAACCGCCTCGGGTTCCGCAGCCTGGTCATGTTTGGATTCGGCGGTCACGAGCCGCTCCTATTCGTGTCGCGGGCGACACATCGAGGATAGCGCGGGGTGTGCGGACCCTCTCAGTCCCAACGGGCAGCGAAATCAGGTTGCAGCGTTGTTTCGGACCGCGATCATCTCCACGACGATCGACAACGCGACCTCTTCGGGCGAGCGGGCGCCGACCGCGTAGCCGGCCGGACCATGGATCCGGCTGGTATCGGTGACGCCGCGGAAGGCGAGCCAGTCGCCGCGGTCCTGTTGGAGCGAGGCCGGGCCCAGCGAGCCGATGTACCCGGCGCGCGAACCGAGGGCTGCCTGAAGGACCCGGCCCACCCCTTCGGTGTCGTGACCCATCACGACGATGCCGTCGATGGGGGACAGCGACGTGGCGAGAGCGAGCGCCGCTTCAGTTCCGCCTGAGCTCTGCGCGTTCCAGCCAACGAATTCCGCCGCTCGACCCAAAGCGTCAGCCATCGGCCCGCCGCCGAAGATGACGAGCGACGCCGTCGGAACCCACTCGCAGACAACCCGTCCATCGTCGAACCGGACGCTCGTGCTGCTCGGCTCCTCGCCGAGCCGCGACGACACCGCCCGGCCGTCGGCCAACTCGATGTCGATCGTGACCGGCTCCCGGTCGAGCAGCCGATCCCACAATTCGGTCGGGAGCGTGTGGGCGGGAGCGAAGAAGATCCGTAGCGCGGCCCCGGCGTTGATCCCGATGGCACCGGCCTCGAACTCGTTGAGCTGCACCTCGACGATCCGACCCTCGGTCGCTTCGATCGACGACAGCTCGATCAGACGGCTGTCGAGCGCGCCGCCGAACAGCCCGCCCAAACGGCCACCACCGGGGGTGATGGCCACGGCGTCGGTCGGATCGAACGCCGGTGTGCGATCGGGATCGAGATTCCAGGCCACATCGACACGCGTACCCCCTCGGAGGCACGCCGCAACACTCAGTGAGATGCCATACACGGGGCCAGAGTAGTTGGCTATGGTCGGCGCCATGTCAGCCGAACCGGTCCTTCGAGCCGCCGCTCTTGTGCTCGCCGCCGGCTCGTCTCGGCGGCTCGGTCAGCCCAAACAGTTGCTCGAGTTTCGCGGAGCGACCCTGCTCGACGCCACCATCGCCAATGTGCTCGGCTTCGGGTTCGAGCAGACGATCCTGACCATCGGCGGCGCAGCCCCCGAGGTCCGCGAGACCGTCGATCTCTCCGCCGTCGAGGTGGTCGACAGCCTTCATCACACCGACGGATGTTCATCGTCGATCGTCTCGGCTCTGGCGGCGATCCACGCCACCGCCGACGGCTTCTTCCTCTTTCTCGGCGATCAACCCGACGTTCCCCGCGCCGCGGTCGAGGCGTTGGCCGTCGTCGCGCTCGACGGAGCCGAGATCGCGGTCGTCGAGTACCGCGACGGCACCGGCCACCCCTTCTGGCTGTCGCGGTCAGTGTTCGGAGCGCTCAGTGAACTTCACGGCGACAAAGCGGTGTGGAAACTTCTCGAATCGGGGCGGTTCCGGACCGAGCGTGTCGCCGTCGACACCGACGTTCCGCTCGACGTCGACACCTGGGATGACTACCAGCGCCTGCTGACATCGGGCTGAACGGTCGAGGGTGTCCCTCGGCACAGCCCCCACCGTCGTGTCCATGAGGTGGCGCCGATTACGCTCGGGTGATGGCGAAGCTCTCCGCGAGCGAACGGAAGAAGTTGCCCGATTCGGCCTTTGCGTACGTCGACGCGGCCGGCACTCGCCGCCTGCCGATCAACGACGAATCGCACGTCCGCAATGCTCTCTCCCGATTCGGACAGGTGGCGTTCGAAACCGACGAGGCGCGCGAGACCGCCCGACGCCGACTGTTGAACGCCGCCAAGAAGCACGGCATCGTGCCCGTTGGTTTCATCGACGGCGAACTCCGTGTGGCGACCCGAAAATCGGCTGCGGGGCGGCTCATCATCGAGCTGGGTCGGGTCGACTCGTCGGCGGCGCTCGAGGCAGAGCTGCAGCGTACGCTCGACGACCCGGCGCTCCTGCTCCTTCGTTGGGCGAAGCAGGAAGGCACATACGTCGGATGCGCCGGCCAACCGGTGGCCCTCCCGAACGAGAACGGTGATCGACAGGCCACGTTCCTCCAGGGACGCGGCCGCCCACTGATGGCGGTCGTACACGCCCGCGACGCCTTCGACTCGCCCGAGCTCACCGAGGCGGTCATGGCGGCTGTTCACCTGGTGGCTGGTCGGGAGATGCTCGACGAGATCGACGACATGGGTGTGGCCACCGAAGGCCTGCCCGATGGCGACGTCACCTTCCTCCTCACCGACATCGAAGGGTCGACCGCTCTGCTCAACGTGCTCGGCGACACCTACGCCGCTGTGCTCGCCGACGTGCGGGCACACATCCGCAGCGCTGTGCTCGAGACCGGCGGTCGGCAGGTCGAGGCTCGTGCCGACGAGTTCGTCGCCGTCTTCGAATCGCCAGATGCTGCCGTCGACGCGGCGATCGTCATGCAGCAGCGCCTGGGTGATCACGGCTGGCCCGACGAAGCGCGCGTGCGAGTGCGCGCCGGGATCCACAGCGGGAACATCGCCCTCACCGAAGCCGGGTACGTGGGGCTCACGGTGCACGCCGCCGCCCGAATCATGGCGGCATCACACGGCGGTCAGATCGTCGTGTCGAGCGACACCTCCGCTCGGTGTGAACCCGCATCTGGTAGGCGCTTCAGAAGTCTCGGAACACACCGGCTGCGCGGTCTCGTCGAGGACCACGAACTCCTTCAGGTCGAGGCGCCCGGCCTCCTCACCGACTTCCCGCCGCCAGCCGTGTAGGTGGTTGGGACTTAGGTGCCGGTCCACTCCGGCTTGCGCTTCTCGGCAAATGCGCGAGGGCCTTCCTTCGAGTCCTCGGAGGTGAAGACCGAACCCATGAGCGAGCTCTGGAGTTCCCAGAACTCCGCTTCGGGAACATCGACCGCGGCGTTGATGAGCTGCTTCGAGGCCGACACGGCGAGCGGTGCGTTTCGGGTGACCCGCTCGGCCAGCTCGAGGGCGGCGTCGACCGCGGTGCCGGCCTCCACCACGCGACTCACCATGCCGGCGGCGTGTGCCTCCTCCGAGGTGATGGGGTCGGCGGTAATTGCCATCTCCATCGCTCGGGCGTATCCCACGCGGCTGGGCAGCCGTTGCAGTCCACCACCGGCAGCGAACAGGCCCACGCTCACCTCGGGGATTCCGAGCTTGATGCCGGAGGCAGCCACGAGCAGGTCGCACGTGAGCGCGAGCTCCAGCCCACCGGCCAACGCGAATCCCTCGAGCGCACCGATGAGTGGCTTCTTCGAGCCGTTCTTGATGAAGTCGAGCATCGGGCCGATGTCTTCGCCGGCGGCGAACGCCTTGAGGTCCATCCCGGCACAAAAGCCCCGACCGCTACCGGTGAGCACGCCAGCGGTGAGCTCGGGATCGGAATCGAGCATCTCGATCGCTGCGACCAACCCATGTGAGAGCGCTCCATTGATGGAGTTCCTCGCATCGGGTCGGTTGAGCGTGATCAGAAGGACCTGGTCGCGGCGCTCGGTGAGCACTGCGTCTGCTGTTGCCTCGATCGAGTCGCTCATTTGGGCGGCATCCGGATTCCGCCATCGACGCGAATCGTCTCGGCGTTCATGTACGGGTTCGTGATGAGGTCCATCACCATGAAGGCAAGCTCTTCGCCCGAGCCGAGGCGTTTCGGGAACAGCACCGAGGAACCGAGGTGGGCTTTGAACTGGTCGCTCGCTTCGCCTTCGCCGTAGATCGGCGTGTCGATCAGCCCAGGGGCGACGGTGTTCACGCGCACGCCAACGGCTGCGAGATCGCGGGCGATCGGCAGCGTCATGCCCACAACTCCGCCCTTGCTCGCCGAATAGGCGCATTGGCCGATCTGCCCGTCGAACGCGGCGGCGCTGGCCATGTTCACGATGGCACCTCGCTGGCCGTCTTCGTCGACCGGGTCGGTCTTGGCCATGGCGGCCGCGGCCCGACTGAGCACGAGGAACGAACCCACGAGGTTGATGTCGATCACCCTTCGGAATGCATCGATGTCGAAGGGTTCGCCGTTGCGGTCGACCGTGCGCCCGGCCCAGCCGATACCCGCCGAGTTCACGACCGCGCGGAGCGGGCCCATCTCGGAGGCGGCGGCGATCGCCGCATCCACGTCTTCGGTCGTCGTCACGTCGCACCGAACGAACAGGCCCCCGAGCTCGGAGGCCACGGCTTGTCCCTTCTCGTCGTTCAGGTCGGCGATCACGACCCGGCTACCGGCGGCCGCGAGCTGACGGGCCGATGCCTCGCCGATGCCTGAAGCACCACCGGTGATGATCGACGAGCTTCCCTCGAGGTTCATTCGTGGCATCAGGCGTCGACCCGTTCGATGAGCGTTCCGTTGGCGAGTCCGCCGCCTTCGCACATGGCCTGGAAGCCGTAGCGGCCGCCGCTGCGCTCCAGTTCGTTGACGAGCGTGGTCATGAGCTTGGCGCCGGAGCAGCCGAGCGGGTGGCCGAGCGCGATGGCACCTCCGTTCACGTTCACCTTGCTCAAGTCGGCCCCGGTCTCCTTCTGCCACGCGAGCACGACCGAGGCAAAGGCCTCGTTGATTTCGAACAAGTCGACGTCGTCGAAGCTGACCTCGGACTTTTCGAACAACTTCTCGGTGACTGGGATCGGACCCTTCAGCATCGTGACCGGGTCGGTGCCGGCGAGCGCGAAGTTACGGAACACGGCGCGGGGTTTGAGACCCAGTTCGTCGGCCTTCTCGCGGCTCATGATCAGAACCGCGGCAGCGCCGTCGCTGATCTGACTCGAGTTGCCGGCGGTGACACGGCCGTCCTCCTTGAACGCAGGCTTGAGGTTGGCGAGCGTCTCGGGCGTGGTGCCCTCGCGGATTCCCTCGTCGCGGGTCATCATCGTCGTTTCGCCATCGATGTCGACCGGGACGGGAATGATTTCGTTCTCGAAGCGGCCCTCGGCGGTTGCCTGGGCGGCTCGACGTTGGCTCTCGGCCGCGAACTCGTCGAGGTCCGAGCGGCTGATGCCGTACTCGTCGGAGATCATGTCGGCGCCGATTCCCTGCGGGGGCAGCCCCGTGTCCTTGTATCGCTCCTGCATCGAGTCGGGGAACGCAAAGCCAAGATCCTTCACCACACTCGCACCCATGGGCGTGCGGGTCATGACCTCGACGCCGGCCGCGATCACCACGTCGTATGCGCCGGCCATCACGCCCTGGGCGGCGAAGTGGAGGGCCTGCTGACTCGATCCGCACTGCCGGTCGACCGTTGTCGAAGGCACGGACTCCGGCCATCCGGCGGCGAGAACGGCGTTGCGGCCAATGTTGAGCGCTTGCTCGCCCACCTGCATCACACACCCCATCACGACGTCGTCGACGATGGCAGGGTCGAGACCGTTGCGCTCTTCGAGGGCCTTCAGGACGTGGGCGGCGAGGTCGGCCGGGTGCCAGTCCTTGAGCATGCCGTTGCGTTTGCCCGCGGGCGTGCGCACGGCATCGACGATCACGGCTTCATTCATGATTGGTCTCCGTTGGTGTTGCGAATCGGGTCGGTGTTGGGCGAGGGGTCGGCGTCGAGGGCCGAAGAGATGTTGGCCTGCAGGCGGATCAGCACCTTGGCGAGTGCCTGACGCTCCGTGCGACTCACGCCGGCACGCAGTTCCTGGCGCACGGTGCGGTCGATGCCGATGGCTCGGGCCGCGGTGGCGCGCCCGGTATCGGTGAGGCTGAGAAGCCACACCCGGCGATCGGTTGGGTCGGGTACGCGTTCGACGAGATCGAGCTCTTCGAGGCGGTCGACCTGCGTGCCGGTCGCGGCTCGTCCCTGCCGGAGGTGGTCGGCTGCTCGGGTCTGGGTCACGGGTCCGAACTCGTCGACATAGCAGAGAAGGCTGGCGAGGCTGAGGGTGATGCCGATCTCGTTGAAGCGCTGGTCGTACAGGCTGCGAAGGTCTGTGGCTGCGCTCAGGATCGTGCTCTCGACGCGTCGCCAGGGCGGGGCGTCGAGCTCGTGTTCGGCGGAACCGTTCGCAGGAAGATCTGTAGCCGTCATGACTGTATGTCACCATACAGTCCGTGGAGATCGATGCGACGATTCGAGAATTGCGAGACGACCTGATGGCCGCACGCGACCCGTCGAAGATCGATGCGATGGAGTCGTACATGAAAGGGCACTTCGATTTCCTCGGCGTCACCACACCCAACAGGCGTCGAGCCGCGAAGCCGTTACACCAGTGGGCGCGCACCGCCGACCCTGACGAACTGGTCGGTTTCGTCGGAGCACTCTGGCACGAGCCCGAACGCGAGTTTCACTACGTGGGTATGGACATGTTGCGTGCTGGCGCACGCAACCTGCGACCCACCGACATCGAGTTCGTAAAGGGATGCATCGAGGCGACACCCTGGTGGGACACGGTCGACGGATTGGCCGCCTGGACGGTCGGGCCCATGGTTGCTCTTCACCCCGAGCTGGTCGACGTGATGGATGCGTGGATCGAGCACGACAACCTCTGGCTTGCTCGTACCGCCATCATTCATCAACTCGGGTACAAGGAGGCGACCGATTCCGACCGGCTGTTCCGCTACGCCGTTCGGCGCGCTGGCGACACCGACTTCTTCATCCGGAAGGCGATCGGCTGGGCCCTGCGCCAGTACGCCCGAGTCGACCCCGATGACGTGCGATCGTTCCTCGACGCGCACGATGGCGAATTCGCGGGTCTCACGGTGCGCGAGGCGACCAAACACCTCGGCCCCTGAACGCCAATTCAGGCCTCGACCGACGCCCGTCGTCCGAGGATGGCGATGCCCGCGGCTGCGATTCCGGCCGCGAGCACGGCGTCGGGACCCCACGCCGAGGTCGGATGGCCCGCGAGGCCACAGGTCGCGGCAAGGACGATGATCGCGAGAGCACACACGGTGGACACCGCTGCTGTCGCCCGGTGGTTCGAGACGGCGAGCGACAGGACCATCATCACGCCGCCGAGAATGGCCAGGAAGAACACCCACGCCAGCGCGTCGCCGAACGAGAGCGGATCGACCGCCTCCGTCGAGCCTGAGCCGGCGAACAACCCGAGGGTGTAGAGGAAACCGAGCCACGCGGCCGCGAGCGTCAGGTGCAGCCCGCGCGAAGGGGCTGCCGGGACAAAACGCTCGGCTGCCCGTGCGATTGGGCGAATCGCCGATCGGCGAGTTCTCAGATCGAGTGCCTTGCGTGAGTCCATGATCGACCTCCGGGTCATCTCCATCCTCAGTCTGACACGCGCGGACAGGGCCCGCATCGCGTCGGCCAACGCCCGGCGCTCGCCCTACGGCGTGTGGGTGGGTGATTCCGCCATCGCCAGGGTGACCTCGCGGAACATGGGTCGGGCGATCACCAGCAGCGACGACACACCGACGGCCGCAATCACGAACACCCACTCGGCCCCCCACGCCTCGGCGACCACCCCGCCCAGGAATGCACCGATCGGTTGGATTCCCCACGCGATGAACAGGTAGGCGGTCATCATTCGTCCGAACACCGCATCGGGCACGAGGCGCTGCCGGATGGTGCCGCTCACCACGTTCCAGGCGGGGTTGCCGGCTCCATGTATCAGAGCTGCCACGATCGCCCCGACCGCAACGGTCGTGAGCCCGAACAGGAGTGACGCAACCGAGAACGTGACGACGGCGAACTTCATGCTGCTGGCGTGGCCCCACCGTCGGACGATGCCCGCAACGAAGAACGACATGATCAGCGCGGCACCGGCGTCTAGTGAGAGAAGGAGACCGAAGCCGACGCTGCCGAACCCGAACCGCTCGGTGACGAGGATGACGTGAACGGCGTTGGTGGCCTCGCCGAAAAACGCAAATACGGCCACCGCGAGCGCGAGCGGCCGGAGCACCCGATGGCTCCAGACGTATCGAAGGCCCGCGAGGAGCTGGGTCCGCACGTCTTCTCCGCTGGATGCGTCGTGATCGGTCCTCGGTCGGTACGAGCCGGGAAGCGCGCCCAGGAGCGAAGCCGCGACGACCATGACCGCCGCGAACAGGGCGAAAGGCAGTGCCTCGTCGAGTTCGAAGAGCAGGGCGCCCAGTGGAGGGCCTATGAACAAATTGTTCACGGTTTGCGCTGCCGCCAACCTCGCGTTCGCGACCTCGAGTTGGTCGGTTCGTACAACCGATCTGACGATTGCCGGAAGCCCGCCGTCGGTGAACACCTCGCCGACTCCGACCATGAAGGCCGATCCGATCAACAGTCCCATCGTCGCTCGATCTGCGCTGATCGCGACCGCCATCACGGCGACCGGCACCCCGCGGGCGACTTGAGCGATGACCGCGACGATCCGGCGGTCGAGTCGATCGAGGAGAACGCCCGCTGGCAATCCGACCACCACGAACGGGAGCACCCGGAACGTCGTGACCAGTGCGATCAGCCGAGCGTCGTCGGTGAGTTGAACCGCGAGGAGTGGAAACGCAGTGAGGCTGATGCCATCTCCGATGTTCGCCACCGAAGTCGCAGACCAGAGCAGCCAGAACCTTCGTCCGAGTCCGCTGCCGATCATCACCGGAGGCTAGGCGTCACGGTCCTTGGCGAGTGCAGCCACCGCCACAAAGAGGCCGTTGGCCTCGGTGAGTGGGCGGTCGTCGGGGCCGAGTATCCGGGCGTGGATCCGGACCGTGCGCGACCCGGGCGACTCGGCGCGGGCATCGACGTGGTAGGGCCCGCCATCGATCAGCACGGGTTGGCGGTAGCGGAGCTCGAGCGTGCCGGTCGCAACTCTGGCGTCGAGGGCGGCGCTCGCCAGCCGCGCACCCACATGATCGAGCAGCGTGGCGAGGAGGCCGCCGTGAACCCAGCCCGGTGCGCCCCGATGCTCGGCCTCCGGTGTGAACGTCGCCGTGGCGGTGACACCGTCGGTTTGGACTCGAGGATGGAGGCCGAGGAGCACCCGCGACAGCGCCTGTTGGACGACATCGTCGATTCGTGCCGCGCTGTCGCCCGTCGGCGCTTCGTGGTGGGACATCACGAGAACGTATCCCGTCGGTCACCGTTCGCAGTTTTTCGAGCGCTCCATGTCAGGTTTCTGCTAGACCCGGATTCAGACCGAGTCCATATTCGAGGGAGTGTCACCGTGAAGAAAAGACATCAGAGAATTCGGGTCGCCGCGCTTGGCGCCGCGGCCATGATCGCCACGGTGCTGGCAACCGCCACACCTGCGACCGCGCAGGGAGAAACCTGCGCTGGCCTCGCGGCCACCATCGTTGCGCAGAGCGGATCCCCGACGGTGGGCACCGCCGGGGACGACGTCATTGTCGGCACGAGCGGTAACGACCGTATCGACGGCGCTGGCGGCAACGACACGATCTGCGGCGGCGACGGCAACGACGTCCTGATCGGAGGCCCTGGCAACGACGAGATCCACGGCCAGGACGGACGTGACGTGCTCCGAGGAAACCTCGGTCGCGACATCCTCGCCGGGGGCAAGAACATCGATCGGATCTCCGGCGGCAGCGGTCCCGATCGCATCCTTGGCAACCGAGGTAACGACCGGATATTCGGCAATAGCGGCGCCGATGTGATTCTTGGCGGTGGGGGGCCACGCGACCGTGTCAACGGTGGCGGTGGAACCGACACCTGCGACGACTCGATGGCGGAGAACACCATCTTCACCAACTGCGAGGCCGGCAACAGTCAGACCACCTTCGCTCTCACGATCCTCCACGTGAACGACCATCACTCGCACCTCGATCCCGACTCCGGTGACCTCGACTTCAACGGTCAGGGCACCCGCGTGAGTCAGGGCGGGTTCCCGAGCGTCGTCACAAAGATGGACGAACTCGTCGCCGCGCACGCCGGGGACAACGTCGTGAAGGTGCACGCGGGCGATGCGATCACCGGAACGCTCTTCTACAGCCTCTTCAAGGGCGAGGCCGACGCCGCGCTGATGAGCGAGGTCTGCTTCGACATCTTCGAACTTGGCAACCACGAGTTCGACGACGGCGACGCCGGGCTCAAGGACTTCCTCGACTTCCTGGACGAGGGCGGATGCGACACGGTTGTGCTCGGTGCGAACGTGGTTCCGAAGGTGGGCACGCCGCTCGCCGAGACCGCGATCGACGACTACATCCAGCCCTTCACCGTGGTCGAATACGGCGCCGACAAGGTCGGCTACGTCGGTCTCGACATCGCCGGTAAGACGAAGAACAGCTCGAGCCCGCTCGACACGACGCTGTTCCTCGATGAGGCGACCACGGCGCAGGTGTACATCAACGTGCTCCAGCGCATGGGTATCGACAAGATCGTTCTTGTCACTCACATCCAGTACGCAAACGACATCGCCCTCGCTGAGCAGGTGAGCGGCGTCGACGTGATCGTCGGCGGCGACAGTCACTCGCTGCTGGGCAACTTCGGTCCGCTCGGACTGAACAGCGTGGGTCCGTACCCGACGCGCACCACCGATGCCGGCGGCTCCACCGTGTGCATCGTGCAGGCGTGGCAGTACTCATGGATCGTTGGTGAGCTGAACGTCGAGTTCGACGACGCCGGCGATGTCACCCGCTGCAACGGAACCCCGCACCTGCTGCTCGGCGACGAGTTCCTCAGGCGTCCAGCCGACGGAGGCGACCGTGTGCCGCTCGTAGGCGCTGACCTTCAGGAGGTTCTGGGCATCATCGAGTCCACGCCCGAGCTCTCGGTTGTCACGCCCGACGCTGATGCCCAGGCGGTTCTCGACGAGTTCAGCGAACAGGTCGACGTTCTCGAGCAGGAAGTGATCGGCACCGTGACCGAGGATCTCTGCCTTGAGCGGATCCCGGGCCAGGGGCGCAGTCAGATCTGCGATGTCGCTGATACCGCCGACATGGGTGGCGACATCCAGCAGATGGTCACGGAGGCCTTCCGGGTCCGGTCCTTCGAGTCAGACTTCGCCTTGCAGAACGCGGGCGGCGTCCGAATCGACATTCCGGCTGGCGACATCACGATCGCTGACGCGTTCGAGCTGTTGCCGTTCGCGAACACGATCGTGAACCTCGAGATGACCGGCGCCGAGGTCAAGCAGGTGCTGGAGGAGGCGGTCGCCTTCTCGCTCGACCCAGATGGCTCGACCGGCGCCTATCCGTACGCCGCCGGCCTGCGGTTCGATGTGAACATGAACGCCGCAGACGGGAGTCGGGTGAGCAATCTCGAGGTGAAGCCCACAGGCGCCGCTTCGTGGACGCCACTCGACCCGGCCGCCACCTACAACGTGGCCACGAACAGCTTCATCGCCAGCGGTCAGGACGGCTACATCACCTTCGGCACCGTCACCGACAGCGGAAGGTCGGTCGATACGTTCCTCGACTACGCGCAGAGCTTCATCGACTACGTCGAACAGGACGCGGGCGGCAGCATCTCGAAGCTGCCGGCGTCGGAGTACTCGACGCAGAACTTCACCCCGCTCGCGGGTTAGATCGGCGATCGTTTGACGCCCCGGCGCTGAGCCCTCTGGCTCGGCGTCGGGGTTTCGGCGTCTTCGGGTTCTGGTGCACGGTTCGCCCTCGACGACGCCAGCGGCAAGGGTGGACGAATGCCACATGTGATCGGGGTCGACTCGTCAACACAATCGACGAAGGCCGAGCTGCGTGATGTGGCGACAGGAGATGTCGTCGCAACCGGCACGTCGACGCACCCGCGGACGACACCTCCGGTTTCGGAGCAGGATCCGCAGGCGTGGTGGGATGCGCTTGTCGATGCCGTGGCGCAGCTTGGCGACACCCGAAGCGACGTTGTGGCGATGTCGGTGGCCGGCCAGCAGCACGGGCTCGTCCTGCTCGACGATGGTGGCCTTCCATTGCGCAAGTCGAAGCTGTGGAACGACACGACGTCGGCGCCGCAGGCCGACCGTCTGGTCAATGAGTTCGGTGCCGCGTGGTGGGCGGACTGGACGGGCGTGGTGCCGGTGGCCGCTTACACGATCACGAAGCTCGCATGGGTGGCCGATAACGAACGCGAGCTGCTCGACCGGACCGCTCGCGTCATGTTGCCACACGACTACCTCACGTGGCGGCTGTGCGGAGAACACGTGACCGACCGCGGAGACGCATCGGGAACGGGGTGGTATGACGCAACTGCCGATCGCGCACTCGCCCGGCCGTTCGACTACATCGTCGGCGAAGGAGCCGATTGGCTCCACCGCCTTCCGCGGGTTCTCGGGCCGACGGAGACAGCGGGCCAACTCACGGCCGCAGCGGCTGGTGAGCTGGGTTTGCCCAAAACGGTCGTGGTCGGTCCTGGTACGGGAGACAACATGGGCGCTGCGCTCGGCCTCGGATTGGATTCGGGCGATGCGGTGATCTCACTGGGGACCTCGGGGACGGTGTACGCCCGCACCACCGAACGGACGCACGATTCGACCGGGACGGTCGCCGGCTTCTGCGATGCCGCCGGCGGCTACCTTCCCCTCGTCTGCACGCTCAATGCAACGAAGGTGACCGACACGGTGGCCACGTGGCTTGGAACCGATCCCGCCGGGCTCAGTGATCTCGCAGTTGCGGCGGGCGGCGACGTGATCGAGCCGGTGCTCGTGCCCTATTTCGATGGTGAACGCACGCCGAATCGACCGGAGAGCCGCGGCCTGTTCATCGGTCTGTCCACCTCCACGTCGCGGGAGCACGTGGCACGCGCCGCCCACGATGGCGTCGTGTGCGGGCTCCTCGATGGATTCGATGCGCTGGCGGCAACCGGCGCCCGACTCGACGGCCGATTGATGTTGGTGGGTGGTGGTGCGCGGTCGGCGGCCTATCGCCGCCGGATGGCAGATCTGTCGGGCCGCGAGGTGAGCGTTCCCGTAAACGACGAGGCCGTTGCGGCGGGCGCAGCGGTCCAGGCCGCATCGGTGTACGACGGTGGCGATCTAGCCGGGGTCGCAGCGGCATGGAATCTCGGTGCGGTTTCGATGACGGAACCCGATCCGCTGGCCGATGCAACGGAGGTCCGCGAGCGCTACTCCACCGCCCGGGCCTTCGACGATGGGCTCTGCCGGCCGCTCCCTGCTGGCTGACCGGTCGGCGCACTCACAGCGACTCGAGAAACGTCACCAGCTCGGTGCGATCCTCGGCAGTTGCACCCATGAAGTTGGCGCGCGAACGTGCCGCCTCACCGCCATGCCACAGGATTGCTTCCTCGATCGTGCGAGCGCGTCCATCGTGCAGTAGACCGCGGTCGCCCTCCCCGGGGAGAAGTCCGAGACCCCACAGAGGAGCAGTACGCCACTCGTTGCCGGTTGCCACGAAGTCGGGACGGTCATCGCCCATGTCGAAACCCATGTCGTGCAGGAGCAGATCCGTGTATGGACTCACCACCCGGCCAGTGAGCGCATTCATCTCCGAGACGCCGGTCGAGAACGACTCGATGTGGCACGACGCACACCCGAACGTTCGGAAGTTCTCGCCTCCTGCCACGACCGTGGGGTCGTCGGGAGTGCGTTGCGGCGGTACTGCGAGACCGCGCAGATACGTCGTGAGTCCTTCGATGCGCTCGTCGGACACCTCGTTGGTGCCACCGCTCGACGTCTCGTCGCAGACGCTTTGTCCGGGCGCACAGTTCTCGGTCGGCACGATGCTCGAGGTGATGCCGATGTCGCCATTGAATGCCGCGGCGATCTGATGAGGAAGGCTGGCGATGTTCGACTTCCAGCCGAAACGGCCGAGCTCCAGCTCTTCGGTGATCGGGTTCCAGACGACGTTGGGTCTGCCGCTGATCCCGTCGCCATCCGCGTCGTTGGGGTCGGCGAGGGCGAGAATCGCGTCCTGCGGGATCGCCTCGAGAAGACCCATCCCGATCATCTGGGGGCCGATCCGAGCGCTCACGAGCGTGCCGACGGAGATCGGGCCGTGCTGTCGATCGCGGATGTTGACGGTGGGCCAGATGATCTCGAACTCGGTGCCGTCCGGGTAACTGCCGCGCTGGATCACGTAGTTGGTGAACGCTGTCCCCTCGGCCGGGCCGGCGCCGATCGCCTTGTCCTGGAGCTGATGCCCGTACGAGGGCTCGGGGAGGGGTGCTCCGGTCGGGGCGGCGCCGGCAACGGAGAGTCGGATCACGAGGCCGGGGTCGACAAGAGCGCCCTCGGGCGGGACCTGCCTCCTACCGGTCGACGCGTGGCACGCCACACAGGAGTCGGCATTGAAGAGGGGGCCGAGGCCGTCGGTGGCGGTTTCGGTCGGCCCGACAGCGGTCCACACCTCGTTGAAAAACGCCTGACCTTCGAAGAACGCATCGAGGTCGGCACCGGTCAATGCGGGATCGGGAGCCACGAACACGAGGGGCAGGTCGATGGCGGGCTCGGCGGTCGTGGTGCTCGGCTCCACACGGCTTGCCGTCGTCGACGACGCGGATGTGGGGGCGGCCCCGCTGTTGTCGAGATCGACCGGATCGTCGGAGGTGCACGAGGCAATGATCAGACCGAGGCCGATGGCCGCGGCCACCGTCCAGCGGGCCATGGCTCGATGGTAGGAGATGACCGGGCAGCACGGGCTCCAAGGCGGAACCGGTAGCGTCGGGGCGTGTCGAGAGCAGACCGAATGAGGGAAACGCTGCGTAAGGCCGGCGAGCAGGCCCGGCGCACCGCCGCCGATCGCGGGTTCGACAGCCGTTTGGGAAACATGGGATTGCCACCGCAGCTCACGGCGGGCCCGCGCCCCCTCGAGGTGATCCAGGCCGAGCTCGATTCGCTGGTCGGTCTCGAGACGGTGAAGGAACAGGTTCGAACCCAGATCGCCTTCCTCCAGATCCAGGCTCGGCGCCAAGACCACGGACTCGCCGAGGTACCGACGAGCCAGCACCTCGTGTTCCTCGGAAACCCCGGCACCGGAAAGACGACCGTCGCCAGACTCCTGGGTGAGATGTACGGTGCACTCGGCCTTTTGAAGCGGGGTCATCTGGTCGAGGTCGACCGGGCCGGCCTTGTCGGAAAGTACGTCGGACACACCGCGAACAAGACGAACAAGGCCGTCAAGCGGGCGCTCGATGGCGTGCTCTTCATCGACGAGGCGTATGCGTTGTCGCCGCCTGGCCACAACCTCACAAGCGACTTCGGCCGCGAAGCGATCGAGACGTTGATCAAACGGATGGAAGATCACCGCGACCGCCTCGTCGTGATCGTGGCCGGCTACCCCCGTCTCATGCATGATTTCCTGCGCTCCAATCCCGGCCTCCGTTCGCGGTTCGCACGCGAGATCGACTTCCCTGACTACTCGACGAGCGAACTCGCCCAGATCACTGAAAAGCTCGTGAACGACGCCGACTACCGGCTGTCGGGCGATGTTGAACGCACCCTCGAGCGGATCCTCGCCCGGGCCAATCGCAACGAGGCGTTCGGCAACGCCCGGTACGCGCGGAACCTCTTCGAACAGGCGATCAACCGGCAGGCGGTCCGCCTCGCGGAGAGTCAGGTCGTGGGCGACCTGGGCCCCGACATGGTGTCCATGCTCGAAGCAATCGACTTCGACGAAGCCGCCAAGCTGCTCGACGCCGCACCACCTCCGTTGTGAACGCCGCGGTCGCGGAAACGCGCCTCGAGGTCCCTCAGGGAGTCTTCGAGTTGCGCCGTCATCCGCATCGGGCGGACCGGCCCTTGCGGGCGTGGGATGCTGCCGACGAGTACGTGCTTCACCACCTCGCTGAGCAGTCCTCGACCGATGTGGTTTCGGTTCTCGTGAATGACGGCTTCGGCGCCCTGTCGGTGGGACTGCACGGTCTCGCCCCGCTCATCGTGAACGAATCCGCTGCTGGCCGTATGGGCACCGCCACGAATCATGCTGCCAACCAGCTGTCGGATCCCGAAGCACGAATGGTCTCGATCGTCGATCATCTGCCCGAGCGGATCGACCTCCTGGTGATCAAGTTGCCGAAGAGCCTGGGGCAGCTCGAGGATCAGTTGCACCGTCTTCGTCCGTCGCTTCATCCTGAGACGGTCGTGGTGGGGGCGGCGATGGCGAAGGACGTCCACACGTCGACGCTCGACCTGTTCGAATCGATCGTCGGTCCAACCACCACGTCGTTGGCGAGGAAGAAGGCCCGTCTCATACACGCAACCGTCGATGTCGACCTCGAACCCGAGCCCAATCCTTGGCCGAGCAGATGGCGACACGATGGCCTCGAACTCGTCAACCATGGCGGCGTCTTTTCCTCGCGCGGAATCGATCGGGGCACGCGCTTCCTGCTCGAATCGCTTCCCGACGCCGCCGCGCTCGATCCGAAAACGATCATCGACCTGGGGTGCGGCAACGGCATCGTGGGACTCGACCTCGCTCGTCGATTCCCGGATGCGATTCTCGAATTCTGTGACGAGTCATTCGTGGCGATTGCCAGCGCCTTCGATTCGGTCGAGGCGAACGGCGTAATGGACCGGTCACGGTTCCGCGTGGCGCCGCGGCTCGCCAGCTCATTCGACGAGGCATCGGCGGATCTGATCGTGGTGAACCCGCCGTTTCACGTCGACCGGAATCGCGGCGATGACACCGCGTGGGAGATGTTCGTCGACAGCCATCGGGTGCTCCGGCCTGGCGGTCGATTGGTTGTCGTCGGGAACCAGCACCTCGGCCATCACGCCAAGATGAACAAGATCTTCCGAAACTGCAACGCGATCGCCGCAAACCCGAAATTCGTGGTGCTCGCGGCCCACCGCGAGGGCGCTCCACAGGCCTAACGGCTGTCATATGTGTCAATTGGGTCAAGTAGTCCTCAACCGGGACTTACCCGTACCCGATACCAGTTGAAGGTGACAAGGAGGTCACCTCCGACGCATCGGGCGGCGACGTGACAGCAACTGTGCAAGCACAAGAGATGGGTGTGGTGCTCAAGCCGAGCCCCCTCGTCGAAGCGGCCGTCCCCAGTGCAGTCACCACGACCTCCATTCCCGCCCGCTCGTCGGTCGCCACACCGGTCGACCGATCGGAGAAACTGCGAAAAGCGCTCAGCGGGCTTTGGTTGTTCCTGAAGGAGACCCGCGGCCATGGCGTGTGGATTGCGGTTTGGAGTGTGATCGGAATCGCCGGAACCCTCTGGTCGCCGTTCCTTTTCGACCAGCCGGTGCTCCTGATGGCACTCGCTCCTCGCACCGCCTTCGTTCTGCTCGCCGCCGACGACGTGAGCCTCATGTCGTTCGTGCTTCTCGGCACGGCCCGGCTCGGAATGACCGATGCATCCTGGTATGTCGTCGGACGACGGTCGCCCGGCCGCACCATTCTCGAGCGGGCGCCGAGTCAATTCGCTCCGCTTCGACTGCTCATGAAGGGCACAAATCTTCTGTGTTCCTGGTTGAGCCGGCACAACCTCCTTGCGGGTCTGGTGCTCTTTCTGCGACCGAACGCGCGCTACCTCGGTGTCGCCGGCGCCTACAACGTCTGCCCGCGGGTCGCCGCGGTCTCGTCGGTGGTCGGAACCATCGCATACCTCGTCGCGATCCACGAGGGCATCGGCTTCTTCCTCGGCTGAGCTCGACCGGCCGGCCGACTCGGCCAGACTTGACCCATGGTCGAGGGTCGACGGATTCGAGCGATCGTCAGCGTTCTGGTTGTCGCGGGGTTGTTCGTACCGGTTGCGCTCGACCGTGACTCCTTCCCGCTGTCGACCCACCCGATGTACGCGACGGCGCGGCACGATCCGGTCGAACGCCTTCCGACGGTGGTGGGAGTCGACGCGACGGGTGTGTTCGAGCGATTGACCCTCGGCCTCATCGCCGCAACCGACGATCCGCTCGTGGCCCAAGCCCGGATCCGGAACGCGATCGCGGCTGGGCGCGAGCACGAACTCTGCGCCGAGGTCGCGGATCGCGTTTCGAACGACGCCGGTCGCTCGTCGGTCGATCTCGTGCGGGTGCAGATCGAGCGCATCGACCTCGTGGGATTCCTCACCGATGACGAGCCGCCGGACACCGTTCAGGTCCGCGCCGAGTGTGAGGTGCGGCGATGACTCGGGATCGGGTTGTCGACTGGCTCGTCCCGGTCGCTCCGGCGGAGCGCCTGGCGACGCTGCGGCTGGCGGTAGGTGCGTTCACCACCGTGTACCTGCTGATCCGAGCACCGATCTTCCTCGATCTCGGCGACCGGCCGAGGTCCACATTCTCCCCTCTCGGTGTGTGGGCATGGCTCGACGAGCCATTACCTGCGGGATTCGTGATCGGGCTGTTCGTCGTGGCCGTCCTATCGTCGATCGGGTCGACGGTTGGGGTGGCGTATCGGGTCGTGGGGCCCCTTTTCGGCGTCTCGGTGCTCGCGCTTCTTGGCTACCGGTCGAGTTGGGGGCAGATTCTGTGGTTCGAGATCCCGATCGTGATTTTCGCTCTGATCGTCGGCCTCGCTCCCGCCGCCGAGTCGCGCCGACTCGGCCGATGGCGACCACCGATCAGCCCGCCATCGATTCGCTACGGCTGGCCGGTTCAACTGGCTGCCATGGCGATCATTGCGACCTATGTGATCGCGGGGATCGCCAAGCTTCGTTATGGAGGGATCGAGTGGGCCGCATTCGAACCGATGCGCAATCAGATCGCGTTCACCGCCGTCCGCCTCGAGATCTTCGGCGAACCGTCGTCGCCGCTCGTCAGACCGATTCTCGACATGCCGGCGCTCGGCAGCCTCGCGGGTGTGGCCGTGATTGCGGTCGAACTCGGCGCGCCGTTGGCGCTTCTCGGTGGTCGGCTCCGCACGATGTGGGTCGCGGCTGTCTGGCTGATGCATGCATTCATCGCAGCGACCATGTTCATCGTCTTCCCACTTCCTCTGTTCGGGGTCGCCTTCCTGCCGCTGTTCGATCTGGAGCGGTGGACACGGCGCAACGCGAACTAGTTTCTGCAACATGGCACCCGCTTCACCGCCGGAACTCGACACCGTCGACTACATCGAGAACACCCGCGACTCCTACCTCTCGCTCGGATACGAGGCATATCGATGGGCCCACAACGCCGAACCGTCGGCGTTCGTTGCCCCGACCAAACCACTCGCCGAGAGCCGGGTGGTGCTGATCGCGTCGGGCGGTGTCTACCGGGTCGGCGACGTCGGGTTCACCCACAAGGACGACCTGACCCATCGCGAGATCCCGACCGACACCCCGGTCGACGACATTCGGGTCACACATTTTGCGTACGACCAGACGAACGCTCGTCAGGACCCCAACGTGGTGTTTCCGATCGAGGCGTTGCGGGCGATGCGTGATGCGGGTGAGATCGGCTCGATCGCCGACGTTGCACTCACGTTCATGGGCGGGATCTACAGCCAGAGGCGTCTGCACGAGACCCTGGTTCCCGAACTGGTGAAGCGGGTTCATGAGCTCGAGGCCGACATTGCGCTGCTCGTGCCGGTTTGACCGGTATGCCATCAGTCCGTGGGGCTGATCGCACGTGCCATCGAAGAGAGCGGTGTGCCCACCACGTCGGTCACCAGCGCATGGTCGATCACGGCGTCCGCCAATCCGCCGCGCGCCGTGTTCACGGACTTTCCCCTCGGCCACACCGCGGGCCCACCCGGCGAACCGGACGTGCAGCTCGACATCGCCCGGTCGGCGTTGGCCGCGGTGCACCAGATCGCCGCGCCAGGCACGATCGTGCCGCTTCGGCACACGTGGCCCGACGGCACGGACTGGAAGGCGGAAGCGCGGGAGCTCCGCGACCACCGAACACCGCGGCTCGACGCGCCCCAGTACCAGACAGACGCCGACCGCGACGCCGCCATCGAACTCCACGGCGAAGAGGCCGCGTGCGAGGTCTGCGGCTGAGCGCGATCGCGCGATCCAGTGGCGGCTGAGTGTGGCGATCCCCATAGAGTTGCGGAGTGATATCGACAGCTCCGAGCCCTCAGGAACGCGAAGCCCGACTCCGAGCAGACATTCGTCGGTTGGGAGCGCAGCTCGGAGACTCGATCCGTCGCAACGTCGGCGCCGAGTTCTTCGACCTCGTCGAGGAGGTGCGCACGCTCGCCCGACAGACCCGCGACGGGGACGATTCGGCCCGCGAGACGCTCTTCACCGTCGTCGACGCCGCATCCGAGATCGACGCGATCCTGCTGGTACGGGCTTTCACGATCTACTTCCATCTCGCGAACGTCGCCGAGCAGGTGCATCGGGTGGAGGCGCTACGGCTGAAGACCGAGGGAGCGGGCGAGCTGCACGACACGTTCGAACGGGCAGCCGCCAACGGGGTCGGGGTCGATCGGTTGGCAGAAAAGTTGGCATCGATCGAATACCGGCCGGTGTTCACGGCCCACCCCACCGAGGCCTCACGTCGGTCGGTTCTCGAAAAGCGCGCCGAGATCTCGGAGTTGCTCGAGGAACGCCTACGCGAGACGGCAGTGGGGCAGGACCGCATCGACCGTCGCGTCTCGGAGATCATCGACCTCCTGTGGCTGAGTGACGAGCTTCGACAGGTGAAGCCGACTCCCGTCGACGAGGCGCGATCGATCATCTTCTACGTCGAGGGCCTGGTCGAGCGGGCGCTACCGATGCTGTGGGACGACCTCGAGCATCTCGCGACGTCCCGAAAGATCGCGCTGTCCTCCAACGCAACGCCGATTCGATTTGGTTCATGGGTCGGCGGCGATCGCGACGGGAATCCCTTCGTGACCACCGAGGTCACCAACGAGGTCCTCGGCCTGCAACGGCAGCGAGCACTGCGATTGCTACGCACCGCGGTCCAGGCTCTCGCTGCCGACCTGAGCATCTCGGAGACGATTCGTCGCCCAACATCGAATCTGGAGAAGTGGATCGAGCGCATGCGTGAGGCGCACCCGCGTCTGCTCGACGACTTGTCCAGCCTCGTGCGCCGGGAGCCCTACCGGATCGCGTGCACGATCATCGACGGTCGCCTCGAGGCAACCGAGTCCACCGATGCCTCGCACCCCGATCGATACGAGTCGGCCGAAGAACTCGCTGCTGACCTCGATCAAATGATCGCGTCCCTCGACGAGAGCGGCGCACATCGCTTAGCCCGCGGGCGGGTGCTACGAGTGCGCCGCCTCGCGGCCACGATCGGGTTTCACCTGGCCACCCTCGACATCCGACAGCACACCGACCACCATCACACCGCACTCGGCGAGTTGTTCGGAGGAATCGGAGAGACCTACCCCGAAGAGCCGAACGCGCGATTCGAGGTACTTCGAACCGAACTGGCGAGTGGGCGGCCCTTCGCCCCATCGGGATCGCCTGGAGTGGGCGGCGCCGCCCTCGAGCTGTTGCGAGCGTTGCGGCGCGAGATGGACGCCAAGGGCGACCAGATCGTGGAGAGCTACATAATCTCGATGACACAAGGTGCCGACGACGTGCTCGCCCCCGCCGTTCTCGCCCGCGAGGTCGGCCTCATCGATCTGTCGCGCGACATCGCTCGCATCGGATTCGTACCGCTGTTCGAGACGATCGGCGATCTCCGCGCCATCGAGTCGATCATGGACGAACTCCTGTCGGACCCCGCGTATCGGCGGTTGGTCGAGCTGCGCGGGAACGTCCAGGAGGTCATGGTCGGGTACTCCGACAGCAACAAGGACGGCGGCATCGCGACCTCGCAGTGGGAAATTCACAAGGCGCTGCGCACGATCCGAGCCGTCGCCGATCGCCATGACCTCGAGATTCCGGTCTTCCATGGTCGAGGCGGGACTGTCGGCCGCGGTGGTGGTCCCACTCACGATGCGATCCTCGCCCAGCCGTCGGGTGTGATCGACGGGCTCATGAAGACGACGGAGCAGGGCGAAGTCATCGCCGACAAGTACAGCCGCCCCCGGCTCGCGCGGCGCAACCTCGACCTCGCCTATTCCGCGATGCTCGAACATGCGCTGCTGAGAACCTCGTCGAGTGTCGATCCAGGCGATCGCGACCGGTGGTCCGGAGTGATGGAGTTGATCTCCGGGTCGGCGTATGAGGCTTACCGCCGTCTGGTCGACGATCCCAGCCTGGTCACCTATTTCACGACCTCGACTCCAGTCGAGGAACTGGGTGCGCTGAATATCGGGTCGCGTCCGGCTCGCCGGGCCGGATCGACGGCCGGCATCGATGACCTGCGCGCCATCCCGTGGGTGTTCGGCTGGACCCAGTCACGCCAGATCGTGCCGGGTTGGTTCGGCGTCGGCACGGGCCTCGGCGCGGCGATCGAGGCAGGACATGCCGATGAGCTGCGCACGATGTTCGAGCAGTGGCGTTTCTTCCGCACCTTCCTGTCAAACGTAGAGATGACGTTGTCGAAGACCGACCTGTCGATGGCGAGCAGCTACGTCGAGAGTCTCGTTCCCGCCGATCATCAGCACCTGTTCGACGTGATCTGCGACGAGCACGCCCGGACGGTCGAAAACATCGAGGCTGTGTCGGGTAGTGGCTTGCTCGCCGACCTGCCGGTGCTGCGGCGCACGCTCGAGGTCCGCGACGCATACCTCGACCCACTGAACGTGCTCCAGGTCGACCTGCTCCGCCAGGCTCGGGCACTCGGAGCCGACGATGATTCCGACCCGGCCCGCCGAATCCGTCGGGCGCTGCTGCTGAGCATCAACGGCGTCGCGGCCGGACTTCGCAACACGGGCTGAGCCGGCCTGCAAGAATCGGCGCATGCCGACGCCTCACATCTCCGCCCCCGACGGCGCATTCGCCGAGACGGTACTCATGCCGGGCGATCCAAAGCGGGCCGCCCACATCGCGAACACATGGTTCGACGATCCCGAACTGGTCTCCGAAGTCCGCGGCAACACCGGCTTCACCGGTACCTACCGAGGTACACGACTGTCCGTGATGCCATCCGGAATGGGCATGCCATCGGCGGCTATCTACATCACCGAGTTGGTGCGGCACTACGGCGTGAAACGGATCATTCGAGTCGGTACGGCGGGTGTGTACGCACCCGAGTTGGAGCTGCGACGAGTGGTGGCCGCCGACGAGGCGGTGACGAACAGCAACATTCCGGCGATCATCGGCGCCGATGTGCCGCTCCGCCCTTCAGCCGCGTTGTTGTCGACGGCGCAGTCGGTCGCCGCCGAGACGGGCGTCGACCTCGTGGTCGGCAAGGCCCTCTCGAGCGACGTCTTTTACGAGCCGAACGACGATGCGCGCCATGCGCACACCGCAAACGGCGTGCTGTGCGTCGAGATGGAGACCGCAGCGCTCTACGCGATCTGCGCGCTCGAGGGCGCCGAGGCGCTGGGCATCTTCACCATGACGGATCACCTGGTCACGGGAGAACATCTGAGCGCTGAAGAACGGCAGATGACCGTCGATGAAATGATCGAGTTGGGACTGAACACGGCGGTGGCGGCATGAGCGATCGACTGCATTTCGGCACGGCTGGGCTTCGAGCAGCACTGGGCGAGGGGCCGCTTCGCATGAATGATCAGGTGGTGTCGCAGGCTGCCACCGCGATCGGCCGGTGGCTCCCACCCGGGTCAGTGGTGGTGATTGGCGCTGACGCCCGTCACGGCTCCGAGGAGTTTGCCAACGTCACGGCCCGGATCCTCGCGGAGGCCGGACATGAGCCCCGATTGTTCGATCAGCCGGTGCCGACCCCGGTGGTGGCGTGGGCTGTGGGCGATTCCGACGCGGCGGCAGGCGTGATGGTGACCGCGAGTCACAACCCGGCCACCGACAACGGATACAAGGTCTATTCGGCCGACGGTGGCCAGATCCTCCCTCCCGATGCCGAGGCGATCGAAGCGATCATCGAGACGCTCGAGTGGCCCGAGTCGGTCGACACCGCACGTCCACCCGGCCTGACGATGCTCGGCGACGACGAGATCGATGGATACGTCGCCGCGATCGAGCGGCCGACACCGGTCGGTTCGCTCACGATCGTCTACACCGCGATGCATGGCGTGGGCGGTGCGCTGATCGAGCGGGTCCTGGGGTCAGCCGGTCACGAGGTCCATCCGGTTCCTGAGCAGCAACAGCCCGACCCCGACTTCCCGACCGCCGCGTTCCCGAACCCGGAGGAACCGGGCACGCTCGACCTGGCCATGGCCCTCGCCGCCGATGTCGACGCTGAGATGATCCTCGCCAACGACCCCGATGCCGACCGCCTCGCGGTCGCCGTACCGCGAGACGGCACGTGGGAACGGCTCACCGGCGATCAGATCGGGGTCCTTCTCGGTTGGTTTCTCCTCGGTCAGACCGAGGGAGAGCGCGCGGTGGTCACCACGATCGTGTCGTCGTCGATGCTCGGCAAGGTCGCGGCGGCGGCCGGCGCGAAGATTCATACGGTCCTCACCGGCTTCAAATGGCTGGCGCGCAGTGGTGATGACGAGCCCGATGTGCCGCTGATCTTCGGCTACGAAGAGGCGCTCGGATACTCCGTGAATCTCTCGATCCGAGACAAGGACGGGATCTCGGCCGCACTCGTGTTCTGCGAGATGGTGGCCCAACTCCGCGAACATGGACACACCGTCGACGACGTGCTCGACAACCTGTACGCGATCCACGGCGTACATGTGACGTCGCAGGTCTCGCAGCGCTTCGACGGCGACGACGCCATGGATCGCATGTCGGCCGCAATGACCCGTGTCCGTTCCGACCCGCCCACCGAAGTGGGTGGCCTGAGGGTGCTGCACATCGACGACCTCATCCACGGTGGGCGGCTGCCACCGTCAGATGTGTTGATCTACGCCCTCGAAGGCGGCCGGTTGATCATCCGCCCCAGCGGCACCGAACCCAAGGTGAAGGCCTACGTCGAGGCCGTCGCGGGCGACCGCAGCGAAGCCGACCTGCGCCGGGCGCAGCTCGAGGACGCCGCCCGCCACCTCCTCGCCGGCTGAGCTCCCTGATCAGCTCTCGGGCTGGAAGCGTCTCGCGATTTCTCGATGGCGGAGGAGCATTTCGTCGAGGTGCGGGCTTTGGAGGAAGCCGTTCTGTACAACCGTGCGGCCGTTGACAACGGTGTGCCAAGCAGAGGTGGGACCGCCGCGTAGCCAGCCTTCGACCGGATCGTCGAGAACACCGGAGAACGTGGGGCCATCGAGCCGCCATACGGCGACGTCGGCAGCCGCACCAACCGACAGCTCGCCCAGCTCGCCCTGGCGCCCGAGGCAACCGGCGCCGCCGCGGGTGGCGACCTCGAGGGCCACCCGGGCGCTCATCTCGTCGGCGCCCGAGATCAGTTTGCCCTGGAGCATCGCGAGCCGGGCCTCCTGCCACATCGAGGCGCTGTCGGCCGACGAGGATCCGTCGCAGCCGAGCCCGACATGACAACCGGCGTTGCGCATGTCGATAACGGGAGCGATGCCCGAGCTGAGGATCATGTTGGAGCTGGGGCAGTGCGCGACGCCCACTCCCGCGGCGCCCAGCCGAGCGACCTCTTCGGGATTTGGGCGCACGACGTGCGCGCCCCAGGTGCGGTCGGTCATCCATCCGACATCTTCGTAGAGGTCGACCGGGCGCATACCGAACGTCTCGAGGGCGAAGCGGTCGTCCTCGGAGTTCTCGGCGAGATGGGTGTGCATCCGGACGTCGAGCTTCTCGGCCAGTTCGGCCGTCTGTCGCATGAGGTCGGGCGTGACGCTGAAGGGACTGCAGGGTGCCAGCGCAATCTGGAGCATCGAGGCGTGGCCTGGATCGTGCCATCGTTTCACGTGCATCTCGGAGTTCGAGAGGATGTCTTCCTCGGGAAGCACCGCGTTGTCGGGCGGAAGACCGCCGTCCTTGATCGACAGGCTCATCGACCCGTAGGTGGGGTGAAATCGCATGCCGAGTTCCTGCGCGGCCTTGATCTCAGCGGCGAGGAGATCGCCCGAGTGGGTGGGGTGCAGATAGTGGTGGTCGCTCGACGTGGTGCAGCCCGAAAGCGCGAGCTCGGCGAGGCCTGCCCACGCCGCCACATAGACCGCCTCCTCGTCGAGGTTGTCGGTCCACAGCGGGTAGAGCGCCTGGAGCCAACCGAAGAGAGGCGCCGACACCATGCCCGGCCAGCCCCGGGTGAGGTTCTGGTAGAGGTGATGATGCGTGTTGATGAGGCCAGGCGTCACCAGGCAGTCGTCGGCGCGCAGAATGCGCCGGAAGTCAGGCTTGGGGTCGGAGGCCGATCCGAGCGCCGAGATCGTGTCGCCCGTGATCGCGACCCAGCCGCCGCGCAGCTCTCGTCGGTCGTCGTCGACCGTCGCCACGACGCGGGCGTCGGTGATCAACATGTCGACGACCTCGTGGTCGGGTGGGTCGAACGGGAGCTCGTCCATGCGTCGAGTTTGGTCGAAGTCGGTGGTCATCGGGCGAACTGCCAACCGGCGACGAACAACCCGAAGGCGATCACGAACACGCGAAGCCACATGATGGGGAGCTTGCGCGCCCACCGCGCCCCGAACCGCGCACCAATCGTGCTGCCGATGAGAACGGGGATGACCGGGATCCACGCGATGAAGCCGGCGAACGTATAGGCAATCGCCGCCATCACCGTTCCCAGCGTCATCGTGATGTTCTTGGCGGCATTCGCGCTCAAGAAGTCGCCGAACCCGCGGATCGTGAACATCGCGATGAAGATGTTGCCGACCCCACTCCCGAAGTAGGTGAGGTACGCGGAGAAGGCGAAGATCAGCCCGGCTCCCACATGGCCGTCGGTGAGCGATGGCGCCGAGCGCTCGGCCCATCGCCGAACGGCCGGACTGATGGCGAACAGCCCGGTGGCACTGAGGATCAGCCACGGGACGAGGTCTTCGAAGATGTCGGCCCCGGTGGTGAGGAGGAGCAGAATGCCCACGAGTCCGCCCGCGAACACGATCGCAAGCTCTCTCGGATAGCGGCTCTTGTTCGCCTGAACCTCCGGCCAGTACTCGGGAATAGCGGCGAGGTTGCCGGGTGTGAGCGCGGCCAGGGTCGATGTGGCTGCCGAGATCGGCGTGAGGCCGGTGAGCAGCATGGCGGGGTAGGTGAAGAAGCTGCCGCCGCTCGATACCGAGTTGATCATGCCGCCCACCAGACCGGCTGCCAGGAGGAGCAGGCCCTCGGTCACCGTCACGATGGGGCTATCCGGCTCCCGCCATGGCGAGTCCCAGACCCTCACGGGTCGCGTCGGCGCGGTCGATGATCGTCACGATGCGACCCTCGAACATCACTGCGATGCGGTCGGCGAGGGCGAGAATCTCATCGAGGTCCTCGCTGATCATCAGGATCGCCACGCCGTCACCCCGCTGCTTGATCAACTGTTCGTGGATGTACTCGGCAGCGCCGATGTCGACGCCACGAGTGGGTTGAGCGGCGAGGAGCACACTCGGGTCGCTCTCCAGCTCTCTCGCCATGATCAGCTTCTGGATGTTGCCACCCGAGAGCGAGCTGGTGGGTGTGGCGAGGGTCGGGGTCTTCACGGCGAAGTCGTCGACGAGTTTCTGGCAATGCGAGCGGATCTTGTCGAAGTCGAAAAGCGCTCCCCGGCGGAAACGCTTCTCGTGGTGGTTGATGAGCAGAAGGTTCTCGCTCACCTCGAACTCGCCAACAGCACCATCCTTCATGCGCTCCTCGGGCACATAACTGAGCCCGGCGCGGCGCGTCTGGTCGGGGTTGGCGTGGCTGAGGTCGACGTCGTCGATCGACACACTTCCGGCTTGGGCGGGGCGCAGGCCGGCGATGGTCTCGGCCAGCTCGCGCTGACCATTGCCGGAGACCCCTGCGATTCCCACGATCTCGCCGGCGCGAACATCGAGGTCGACGTCCTTGACGGCGACGGTTCCCCGGTCGCCCCTCACCGAGACACCCCGGAGGGTCAGGCGCGCCGACCCCGTTGCGATATCTGGTTTGTCGGGGGCGAGGTTCACCTCACGGCCCACCATCATCTCGGCGAGTTGCTGTCGGCTCGTCTCGGCCGGAGTGGTGTCGCCGGTGACCCTGCCGTTGCGCAGCACGGTGATGCGGTCGCTCAGCTCCATCACCTCATGGAGCTTGTGCGAAATGAAGATGATGCCGGTTCCGTTTTCGGTCATCTGGCGCAGGATGACGAACAGGTCGTCGACCTCCTGCGGGGTGAGCACCGCGGTGGGCTCGTCGAGCACGAGGAGTTCGGCGTCGCGATACATCGCCTTGATGATCTCGACCCGCTGGCGTTCGCCGACCGACAGCTTCCAGATCTCGACATCGGGGTCGACCGACAGGCCGTATTGGTCCGAGATCTCGACGATGCGAGCGGACACCGCGGTGAGGTCGGTGAGCGGACCGCGGGACGATGGCAGCCCGAGAGCCACGTTCTCGGCGACCGTGAGCGTCGGTACAAGCATGAAGTGCTGATGCACCATGCCGACGTGCTTCTCGATCGCGACCGTTGGCGACGTGATGTCGGCGTGTTCGCCTCGCAAGAGAATCTCGCCCTCGTCGGGCAGATAGAGGCCGAAGAGGATCTTCATGAGCGTGCTCTTGCCCGCACCGTTCTCGCCGAGGAGCGTGTGCACCTCGCCCGCGCGGACGTCGAAACTCACCGAGTCGTTCGCGAGAACGCCGGGGAACCGTTTGGTGATGCCGCGCATCTCGAGCAGGGGTGCATCGCTCATGAAGAATCCACCTTCGGAGGATTGAGCAGCAGGTCCGGTCCGTCCCAGCGGACGGACCGGACTCGCCTGACTGGCTAGCTGGTCGAGACGGTGCCGTCGATGATCTCGGCGATCACGTCGTTCACCCCGTCGGTCGCGCCCGAATCGAGGTCGTAGCAACCGTTGATCTCGATGAGTAGACCACCGTTCTCGAGGTTGATGGCCATGGCCTCGCCCCCGAGGGTGCCGTCCTCGATCTGGCTGAACATGGTCTCGAGGATGACCTCCCAGTGGTACACCTGCGAGGCGACCACGAGCTCCTGGCCGGCGTCGCGCGACCACTGTTCCTGGTTGCTCTGCGTGCCGAACCACGGAAGTCCGTTCTGGGTGGCGACGTTCACCGCGCCAACGGTCGACTGCGACGTTCCGGTGAGCACGGCGGCGCCGTTGTCGACGTGAGCTTGGGCGGTCTCGGTGGCGAGGGCCACATCGCTGAACGAGCCGGTGTAGACGATGGAGGGAGCGGCGGCGCCGTTCGCCTGGGCGCCGGCGGCGAAGCCGTTGATGTAGGCAACGGCATCTCCGGCCTCGACCGGTCCGACGACACCCATGCTCCCGCCACCGCTGATCTCGGCGGCAAGCCAGCCGTTCACGTAGCCTCCCTGGTCGGCCTCGGGGTAGTAGGCGTACACGTTGGGAAGACCCTGCGTGTCGGTCGCCGTACCCCAGATGAACGATGTCTCGGGGAAGTCGGGAGCGATCTCCGCGAGGGATCCGCCGTACTGGGTTCCGTGGGCAACGACCACGTCGATGCCGTCTTCGGCGTAGCCGCGAATCGCGGCGGCGGCCTCCTCGACGATGAACGTACCGTCGGTGATCTGGGGTTCGACGCCGAGTCGCGTGAGTGAGTCGATCATGCTCTGCG